>JAQXUJ010000166.1 GCA_029219925.1 Clostridiales bacterium
AGCCCCTAAAAACAGCATTTTGTCACAGCTTTTATGGCAAATCTTGTGTTAGGATACAAAATACTCCACCGCATTTTCGGGAAAGAATTCGAGGAACTCACTGCAAAGCTGTGCTGCGAGGGTTTTGTTGTGAGCAAGGACAAGCGTCGGTCGGTTAACATGGGCGATGATGTTGGCCATGGTAAAGGTTTTACCCGAACCGGTAACGCCCAGCAAAACCTGCTCTGTTAAGCCATTTTCAACGCCCTCGGTCAGTTTTGCTATCGCCTCGGGCTGGTCGCCTGTAGGTTTGTAATTTGAATGTAAAATAAACTTATCCGGCATATTCCCGCTCCTTTCACTGTTATTATACACCAGGTATTATTGCCATTTAGATATATTTTTACAAAAAAATCATCCAAGCTCGTGTTTGTCGGTAAGCTCTGCTATCGGTTCACCTTTAAGACCGTCAGACTCGAAAACAATAAAATCATTTCGTCCGCTTTTAAGGAGCGAGCGTGGAACATAAAGTGTTTTCTGCGGCCCTATTTCCCAGTATCTGCCGATATTGAAGCCGTTAACTGTTACAAAGCCTTTTTTGAAATTATCAAGCTTTAAAAAGGTATCGCAAGGCTCGTCTATATCAATATACCCTCTGTAAAATGCAGAGCTTTCCGAAAAATCGCTGTCAGAAAATTTTAGATTGTCAAGATTGTCCATAGGGAGAGGATAAACTGTCCAGTTGAAATGAATTTTACCGTTTAAAAGACATCTTCCTGCTATTCCCTTTTTGCGCATCATTTTAGTACCGAAATTCGCTCTGCCCATATTCTCGCAAAGAACTGTCAAAACGTCGCCTTTATGAGCGTTTATTGTGATTTGCAACGAATCGTTTATATAAACAATTCCCGAAAGAGTATCGTTTATATAAATTTGCGCCCTATCGCCTAAAGATTCAATGCTTAATGTGGCACCGCTGTAATCACGGTTTAAAACTGTTTGATAAGCGATATAGCCGTAACCTATACCGTAATCTTCCATACACCTCGGCACATCGGAATGTACTTTAGAAGACAAATTTTCAAGGTTTGCAAAAATACCCGCCTTTTCTGTGAGTGTGAATTTACCGTAGGACTTCTTTTTCCTGTTAGCGGGGATTTCGGGCAGAGGCTCGGCTGTGTATTTTTGTATCACCTCACGCACCGCGCGATATTTCGGTGTAATATCGCCGCACTCGGTAAGCATTGCGTCATAGTCATAGCTTGTAACGTCTGGAGCAAAGGTTTCATAGTGATTTGCACCTGAGGTAAAGCCAAAGTTTGTGCCGCCTATAAACATATACATATTAAGACTGCCGATTTTCAACATATCATCTACTACCCTTGCGTAATCCTCTGCCGAAGTGGTATGGTGCTTTTCATCGCCCCACGCGTCAAACCAACCGTCCCACATTTCCATGCACATCTTTGGCTTATCAGGGAAAAGCGTATTAAACGCCTTGAAGTTTTCTTCAACACGGCTTCCGAAATTAAGCGTAGGTAAACAACCCTCAGTGCTCCCGTCAAGCAAATTTTCCTTGCTTGTTCCATCCGATGTAAAGAGAGGCACATCAATACCTTTATTTATATAACTGTTTCGCAAAAACGCAAGATATTCTTTATCGTCACCGTAATAACCGTATTCATTTTCACATTGCAGCATAATAACAGGTCCGCCGTTAGTGCAAAGCATAGGTCGGATTTGCTCAAACATTTTATCAAGATACCTATCAAAGTACTGTATGTATTCTTTGTTTGAACAGCGAATTTCCATATTGGGGTTAGTCTGTATCCACCACGGCAGTCCGCCAAACTCCCACTCTGCACAAATATACGGCCCAGGACGCACTATCACCATAAGTCCCTCTTCACCGGCATTTTTTATAAACTCGGAAATATTTAGGTTGCCGGAAAAATCAAAAACTCCGGGGCGTTTTTCGTGCATATTCCAAGCACAGTAGGTCTCCATACAGTTACAGCCGAGCGCCTTCATTTTCTTGAAAATATCCCGCCAAGCATCGGGCATATTACGAAAATAATGTACCGCCCCTGAAATAAGCTTAACGGGCACACCGTCTTTTATAAACTGATTTCCCTTAATTTCAAATTTCATAAATAATTCCCCAAATTAAATGTTAATTTTAAAGCTCTAATGTATCTACAGCATCAATTAACTGAATAAGCTGATTTTTGTAATGCTCAATAACGTTTGCGGCTTCGTTTCTGCGTATTGAGCGGCGTAAAATACGGGTATAACCGATAACCCTTGCCTTTTCTTCTGCGCTGTTAATTATCTCTTCATCCTCTGTTTCGAGATAACGGGCAAGGGACATTCTCCAGAATCTTCCTGCTGTTTCAAAATCAAAACCAAGGAAATCCTTAACGTTTTCGTGGTCAAGCTCTGAAAAACCGACAAATGCGTTATACATAGAGCCAAATTCCAACACAGGGCAACCGACAGACAGGGTGTCCATATCAATTAAAAGTGTTTCACCGTTTTGCACCATAATATTATTGGTATGGTAATCCCCGTGCATCATATATTTGCTTTCGGGCAAAGCGTTTATAAGACCATGCAGCTTTTGGGCTTTATCCGACGGCAAATAATCATTTAAGAAATCTGCCCAATCAACCACCCATTCCTTAAAATCGGGAAGCTCTCCCTTTTTTACCTCGATGGAGTGAATGTGCTTAATTGTGTCAACATAATAAGCCACCGCCTGTGTAAGCTCCTGCGGATTTTCTTTAATAAGCTTGGAAACTGATTTGGCATTTAAAAGCTCCGTTACAGTACCGTAGCCGTCCCCAACACGGACAATACCGTAAGGAATAGCGGTATTTACACCTAAAACAAAGGCTTTTCTCGCATTTTCACGCTCCTGCTGAATTTCGGGCAGAGCATCCTTGTTATAATAAGTTTTGACAATGGTTTCTTCATCGTAACGATAAACCGCGCCGTTGGCACCTTTTGCAATAAACTCACAGCCATCCACACTCAACCGGCGGTATGCCTTTTCAACAGTTACCATGTCGGTAAAGCCGGTCATATCAAAGATATCATACACTTCGGGAGATACATTGATA
>JAQXUJ010000167.1 GCA_029219925.1 Clostridiales bacterium
TATCACCGTAATCTTGTATCAATTTTATTCTTTTTTTGAATTGCGATATTCTGAAGGGGTCATACCGGTGTGTTTTTTGAAGGATTTTATGAAATGGACGCTGTCATTGAAACCGACAGAATAAGCCACTTCCTTCACGGAAAGCATGCTGGTGCTTAAAAGTCGGCAGGCTTCACGTATACGTATATCTATGATGTGCTGAATAAGAGATTTCCCGGTTTCACGGCGGAATATCTTACAGAGATATGAATGACTTATTCTGAAGTCGCTGCAAATATTTTCTACGGTCAGTCCGGGCGTCTGGTAATGGCATAGAAGATATGAAATTACAGCTTCAGAGAAACTTTCGTTCTTCTGTTCGGGCATGGAAGAATTAGCGTCGAGGAGTTTAAAAAAGGATGATAAAACATCATAATACCCCACAGGCTTGCTGTGCTCAAGCTTTTTGAAGATGGCGTAGATGCTGTAATATACAGTATTAAAGTCATTGCAGGGTACTACCGGAGATGATACTGACATTTTCATTCTTGCTGCATATTTTTCTGAATTATCACCGGCAAATTCAAACCATATGTACTGCCATTTATTATTCTTGTCAGGATAATAAGACAAAGTTGTACCGGGCGGGATGAAGAACATGTCGTGCGCTTTGACGGAATAAGTATTATCGCCGAGATTGAGCGTCCCGCTTCCGGAAAGAACAAGATGAAGTGTATAACTGCGCTGTACTCTGGTGACGGTACTGGGTTCAACATAATAAAAATTGTTATAACCAATACCTGAAATAAAAAAATCCTGTTCAAGGCAACTGCTGAAACCGGTATATAATATTGGCTTTGAAAATATATTTTCCATGATATCACCTCATATTTATAATACACGGATGCGGCTGATATGTCAAGTAATAAAATAAAAAAACACAGTTATTATATAATTTTAACCATGGTCAAAAGTAATTTAAAGTGATATTATTATAGATGATTATATATGCACCATTGTACAGCGAACATAAGGAGAAATGTTATATGAAAACATGCATTATAGTCGGTGCGGGAGGTCGCGGAAAGGACGATTACGCACCTTACATAAGAAAATCTGGCATAATGAAAATTGTTGGTGTCGCCGAGCCTGACGAGAAAAAAAGAGAGGAATTTTGCCGAGAACACGAAATTCAGGAGGATATGGCATTCGCGGACTACCGGGAGCTGTTCAGCAGAGAAAGGCTGTCTGATGCTGTTATTATTTGCACGCAGGACAGAATGCATCTCGAACCGACGCTTATGGCAATAGAACGCGGTTATCACATAATGCTTGAAAAGCCGATATCACCGATTCTCGATGAGGTTGATAAGATTGAAAAAGCTCTTGACGGGTATGACAGGGTTTTTATGACGGGTTTTGTGCTGCGATATACACCTTTCGTTATTAAGCTGAAGGAGATTATTGACGGTGGAAGCATTGGTAAAATTATGAATATGCAGCTGAATGAAAACGAGGGCTTTTGGCATCATGCTAACAGCTTTGTACGTGGTCAGTGGAGTATGGAGGAAAATTCAGCTCCCCTGATTGTTGCTAAATCCTGTCATGATTTTGACCTAATGATTTATCTTATAAACAGTGATATAAAGCATGTGGTTTCCTACGGCTCAAACGGATACTTTACTCCGGAAAATGCGCCGGGAGAGGTTCCGTTACGGTGTACGGATGGCTGCAATTTTGCAGAAACCTGCAAGTATAATGCGGTAGATATGTATACCGGCGGCGAAGGAACATATTTTGTTCACCTTTTCGAATGTAAAAATGACAGGAAGAGTATTATAGATGCACTGAAGGAAAATCCATACGGCAGGTGTGTTTACCGATGCGGCAATAATGTGTGCGATCATCAGGTGGCTGCACTTAATTTTGAAAACGGTGCATGCGCTGTATTTACTGTTTCGGCATTTTCAAAGAGGAATACCCGAACTATTAAGCTTATGGGAACAGAAGGCGAAATTGGAGGCTGCATTGAGGATGGGACAATTGTTTTAAAGAGATTTGCGAGCGATAGAGAGGAACACTTTCGCGTGACCCATGACGGAACAAAGCATTGCGGCGGTGACAGCGGACTTATACGGTATTTTGCAGAGTTAATGGAAAAAGATGATTATAAATTGGACAAACGTATTTTCGAAGCACACAGAGCCGTAATTGCAGCTGAGCAGTCCAGGGTGAAAAACATAAGCTAATTAGATTTTGCAGTAAAAAAGCGCATAAAATTGTATAACTTTTATTAAATATACCCTTATCAAGCCCGAGGTGAGGAAAAAAATGTGGGCAGAAAGGCAAAAAAATGAGATTAATAATTTGTGATAACTACCAGGAAATGTCAAAAGCAGCGGCAAAATTGGTATCAAGCCAGCTTACTGTTAAGCCGGACAGCGTTTTGGGATTGGCAACGGGCTCCACGCCTGTCGGAATGTATAATATTCTTGCGGAAATGTGCAAGAACGGTGATGTGGATTTTTCAGAGGCAAAGTCCTTTAATCTTGATGAATATTATCCGATTTCCTCCGATAATTCACAGAGCTATCATTACTTTATGCAGGAGAATCTGTTCTCTAAAATTAATATTAAGCCGGAAAATACTCATATTCTGAACGGAATGTGCAAAGATACCGATGCGGAATGTAAAAGTTTTGAAAAAATGATTTCAGAGAGCGGCGGTATTGATTTACAGATTTTGGGAATAGGACAAAACGGGCATATCGGATTTAATGAACCTGATGCGAATCTCAATCCCAATACGCATCTTACTGATTTGACGGAGAACACAATAAGCGCAAATTCACGATTTTTCGATAATATTGACGAAGTGCCGAAGCAAGCAATAACAATGGGAATTGGTACGATTTTGAAAGCAAAGAAGATTGTTTTGCTGGCAAGCGGAGCTGAAAAACACAAGGTTGTAAAGCAGCTTTTGGAAGGTAAAATCACAACGGATATACCTGCGTCCATGCTGAAGGTTCATTCAGACACCGTACTTATATGTGACAGAGCAGCGTACAGCAGTGAGCGTATAGGCGTAGATATTGGTGGAACAGATATAAAATTTGGTATTTTGAACGACAAAAATGAACTTATTCATAAAGAATCAATTCCAACTATTGCATCAGATGAGCAGACGCTCATCTCTCAAATTGCGAATAAATGTAAGGAACTGATGCAAGCCTATTCCATTAACGGCATTGGTGTGGGAACACCGGGTCTCATTGAAAAAGGACGAGTAACGGCGTCAAATCTGCCCTTTAAAGGAACATTCCTCGCTAAGGAACTGGAGCGGCTTACCGGAATATCAGTTCGTGTCGCCAATGACGCAAACTGTGCCGCGTTGGGCGAATCAACAGCCGGAGCAGGACGAAACTCCAGAAATATTGTGATGATTACCATAGGAACAGGTATAGGCGGCGGAATTATTATCAATAATAAATTGTATGAGGGCAAAGGCTCTGCCGGTGAAATCGGACATATTATTGTTGAAAAGGGCGGAATACAATGCCCATGCGGACAGAGAGGCTGCTGGGAACGTTATTCCTCTGCATCTGCGCTTGTCGATATGGCTAAAAAAAGAGCAGAGGAGCACAAGGACAGCGTCTTGTACAGCCTTTATAAGGAAAACGGTAAAATGAACGGAAAGATTTTCTTTGAAGCGGTCAACCGTAATTGTCCGGACGCTAAGACTGTTCTTGACGAATATATTGAGCGTCTTGCGGACGGTATCAACAGCATTGCAAATATTTTTGAACCGGATATGATAATTCTTTCGGGAGGAATAACCAATGCCGGTGATAGCCTTCTCACACCGCTTAGTAAAAAGGTGAATGTAACGGTTCATATTGCACAGCTTAAAAATGACGCAGGCATTATCGGTGCGGCAATGCTGCAATAATATATTCGTGATTTCTAATGTGGAGCCGGTTTACGGATATAAGTAGGGGGCGAACATGACAGAACGTCTTGATAATAAGGACTTTGACGAAGTATTTTCTATTATGGAAATGAGTTTTCCGTCCGATGAGTACAGAACATATAATGAACAAAGGTCATTGCTGGATAATAGGGAGTATTCTGTTTATGTACTGAAAAGAGAAGACGGAAGATTAAAAGCGTTTATAGCTGTTTGGGAATTTGATGATTTTGCGTTTATTGAGCATTTCGCAGTTAATCCGGATTGCAGAAACGAAGGCATAGGCGCTGCTATGCTAAAGGAATTGTCGGAGAAATTTACAGGAAAGACTTTGTGTCTTGAAGTGGAGTTGCCTGATAGTGAAATGGCGCGCCGGAGGATTGGATTTTACAATAGGAATAACTTTTTCATAAACGATTATCCATATACACAGCCGCCTATTTCAAAAGGGAAAAGGTCGATTCCTCTGTGCATTATGACGTATGGAGGCAGAATTGATAAACACCAATTTGAAACGATAAAAAATGTACTGTATAAAAGGGTATACGGGTAATATCTTCTCTCATACTTTTTTAGTCATCAACCGACAGCTTATTTGCTATACGTTTTTTTATATTTATCCGTTTCAGTGTGTCAAAACATTAGGTTTCAGACTTACAGCTCCTATAAAAACAAAAGTGCAAGGTTTTTGCTGATTTATATATAATTGGCTGATGACATTTTTTCGTTATACAAAAAAAGAGATAAAACCGGTTAAAGTTTTATCTCCTGAGATTTCGATATTAGCGTTTTTCGAGTTTACTATTAAAGTTAGGATAGTCGAAATATAATAAAAATCCGAACCCTTCACCGATTGGTACAAGGTTCGGATTTCTACTGTTTGGTGCACCAGAAAGGACTTGAACCTTCACGTCGGGGACACTAGATCCTAAGTCTAGCGCGTCTGCCAATTCCGCCACTGGTGCG
>JAQXUJ010000168.1 GCA_029219925.1 Clostridiales bacterium
TTCAATCGATTCCTCTAAATTTTTTTCTTTTGGTAACATCTTGTCCCCCTTTTTCATGCGTGTATATATTTAATTTTCTAAATTAGGATGTCCAAATCATTTGAATAATTTTATTTCTAATTGTATAATATATTATATAGATTAAATGGAGGTGAATTAATGATATGTATAAAATATTACACTATATTTCAAAATATAACTTTATGCTTTTAGTATATTCTATATTTTTAGCTCTTACTTTAACATTCATTAATGCATCTTATACGACATTTATTTTAACAACTTTCGTTTATATTTTTTTAATAAAAAGAAAAATACTAGTTTTTAGCTCTAGTTGGATTGATTAAAGAAGATAATTAAATTATCTTCTTTTTTTAATTTTCTTCACCATCTGTTATTACCATTTCATCATTTATATTTATATTAGAAATATTATTAGGTAATTCTAGCTCCAACCTATCTAGATTATCTTTAAATTCTTTTATTAATACATCATACTTATCTTTTTCTTTCTCGTATTCAAACTTATTTTCTTCTAACTTCATCTTACGTTCTTCAATATCATTTTGTTTTTTAGCTTGATTTAAAGTATGATACCAGTGTAGTATACCTGGTATTTCAAATCCAAGACCTTTTCCTCCACCTATGATTATATTAACTACAAATAATATTTTTACAATATCCCATATATTATTTGTTATAAACTCAATAGGTCCAGGTGATTGCACATTAATTTTCATATCAAGTGATTCTTCATCAACTCCAATACAATCATAAACTAGTTTTTGAAGAGCATATAAATCTTTTCCTTTAATTTCTCCCTGTGCTTTTACCATAATAGTTAAATGTATTTTTTCATCTTTTATGTATAATAACTCCAATGCTCTATCAATTTCATGAGCATAAGAATCAGCATTACTAATAGTTTGATGAGCTTGTAACATTTTAAATAGCATAGGATCTAAATCTTTTTTTGATATGTCTCTTAACCATTTTATATCTCTACGTTTTATAAAATCACAATACTCATTATCTATATCTTCATCAGTTAATTCATATTTGTATACATCAGATGCAACTTCTCCAAAGGATATTATTGATGAATTTTGACTTGGTATCATAACTATATCACCAATGTTTAAATCAAATACAAATCTATTTATCTGATTTAAAATTCTACCACCATGCTCAACATCATATATTTGTTGTATTTCTTTTTTTATCTCTGCCTCTAGACTTTTATCCGTTTTACATTTTTCTAATAATTCTATATCACTAAATTCATTCCAGTTTATACCTATGAAATCTTCACTTTTAAATTGTTCCCAAAGAGTTCCTGAATCTGTTCTAACTAACCAATATCTTCTATCTTTATTTATTATAGGTATATTTAATTTATCTACCAACATCTTTTCATTTGTTCTCATATTATCTTTCCTTTATGTTACATTTTTTAATATTACGCTTATTTCTTATTATATCTTTTTAGTTATACGCATTCAACAAAAATAGCTAAAGCCCACTTGATTAGACTTTAGCTTCTTGTTATTTATAGTATTGAGTTATTTATATAGTTTTAAACGTTTTCACTACTTTAATTTATCTTCTGCAATAATATCTTCTATAGTAAATGAGTAATTAATAATGTCTTTTATTAACTCGTAGCAAATGCTATTAAACTTATCATTTTTTTGCAAATCTTCTTTATTAATCTTACTTATAACCATCCAGTCTTTCGTATTATGTACAAGAACTTCGCTGTTTAATCTATTCACTAACCTAGTTCTTCTTTCATACTTTTTATCTTTGTCATTTTTTAGACCTTTATTTATTCTTGATATACATCCTTTTCCAGCTAAATCAGTAATATTTTTCACTATATAAATATAGTTTTCATCTTCTAATGATTGTGATATTTCTATTTGTGAAAAATACTCTTTTGCACTGCCAAATTTATTAGTAGTTGTTCCTAGTGCTAAGTGCATATTTTTCATATTATATTTGTAATCTCCCCATTTACCAATATTCATGTATAACTCTTCTTTATGACCACCTATATCAATACATCCATATATATCTTCTTCATTTAAACTATTTATAAACCAAAATATCTCCATATCTTCATCAATAAATATTTCAGATTTTTCTACTTCTGTTAATCCATTAATATTCACTTTAGCATTTATGTTCTTAAATTCTAAGTTAATGCTCTTATTGTCAAGATTTCCATTTAACAATATATCCTTTACTTTATGTGCATTATCATAAGTTATTAAGTCCATACTAATCCCCCCATTAT
>JAQXUJ010000169.1 GCA_029219925.1 Clostridiales bacterium
TATTTATGATACTGCTCACACCCTCATCAGCCTTGTTCACCATAACGGTAAATTCTACCCTGCTCTTTTCCTTTCCGAGTAAAAGTCCCGGTGCAAGCCTCAAAATTGCTGCTGCGCCCGCCGCCAGCACTAACACTATTATCAGCGCATCAATTACTGTAAATCTTGATTTTTTCATATATTCAGCCCCCAATCACCTTAGTATATACCGCCTCTGTATTTTTTGTCATAATCTGCGCCGTAAATCTTTCGTTAAATACCTTTTCAGCGCCCTCCGACAACTTTTGTCTCAGCTCATCGTTTTGCAGAACAAGCTCCAGACAATCAGCAAGTGCCTGTGCATTTTTCTTCGGAACAACAAATCCGTTCACTCCGTTTTTTATAACTCCCGGATTTCCGCCGAAATCAGAAACTACTGCCGGCACTCCGATGCTCATTCCTTCCAGAAGTGCAAGACTTGTCGCCTCTGTACCAAAGGACGCGTTTACCTGAACGTCGGTAACCGCCATAAGCCTGTCCACGTCGGTCAGAAATCCGGTAAAAAGTATATTTTTCTCACAGCCCAAATTCTTAACCTTCTGCTTAAGATGCTCTTCATAGGAGCCTGTTCCGGCTATGATAAACTTTGCCCTGACGCCCTTATCCAAAAGCATTTTTGCCGCGTCAATGAAATAGTCGTGACCTTTAATATCCTCAAGCCGTGCTACTATTGATGCAGTCTTTTCACCCTCTTCGATACCAAAACGTTTTTTCAGTTCCGTTTTATCGTCAATCCTTTTTAAGGGATAAACACCATTTAAAATAACGTCTATTTTATTTTCCGGTACTCCGGTTTGTGTGAGGTTATCTTTGGCGGCGTCGGCGACAGCGATAATTCTGTCCGCAAAAAAACTGTTTACGGCACCGTTTATAAGCTTTCCGATACCCTTTGAAATTTTTGCCGACGGCGGAAAAACGGAATGTCTTGTATACACCACCTTACACCCCGCAAATTTTGCGGCAATTCTTGCCGACATGCTGGCATGGGTATGCACAATATCCGGTTTTTCCTTATTGAAAATACGTTTAAGTTCCTTTACCGCCGATAAATCAAGAGATTTATCAGCAATTCCCTCAACCTCTATAACACGTACTCCCAGTTCCTCGACCAGGGGCTTTAAAAGACTGTTTTTGGGCAAAACAGCAGTAACATCAAATTTACTTCTGTCCATTTCCTTCAGCAAAATCAGCAGACACTTGCCTGCTCCGCCGATATTGGTATCGCTTGATACCTCGAACACCTTAATCATGTGTTTCCTCCTTTACATATTGAAGGGATATTCCCAGAGCGATTATCATAAAGAACATAGCCATCATTCTGTAGTTATAAAAGGTATAGTCAAACATACTTTGCAGTAAAAATCCGCATATTCCGCTGCCAATTGCAAGGGCTGTAAGCTGCGCCATGCTGCCTTTACAATTATTTCGGTACACAAGCGCAAGCCTTCTGAGCGTCACCGCCATCATTGATAAAAAAATCATCAGTGCGCCTATTCCGCCTTCAACAAGCATTTGCAAGAAGGTATTGTGCGAATGCGGAGCAATAATTGCGTTATACGAATAAATCGGATAAACACGGCGGAACGCACCCTCGCCCATGCCTATACCGCCTATCCAGAAATCCTTAAGCATTTCAAGAGTTCCCAGCCATATGAATACGCGATATGACGTAGAAGAATCCTCGGTATTTCCTATACTCATCAGACGTTCCACCATAGTCTGCGGTATTACAAACGGCAGAATAACTAATAATACCGGCAGAAGTCCCCACAGCTTTCCGTTATAAAATGTTACAAAAATCATAGCTGTAAGTATAAGTCCCAGCCAGCATCCTCTGGACTGTGTGAAAACCATGCACAAAATACTCATCAGGAAAATGGCGGTATATACCCATTTTTCCAACCTTTTTGCCGGTGGTTTTAACATAAATACCGCTGTTATCGGGATTAATAAAAGCAAATATTCACCCAAAACATTTGGATTTTCCATTGTTGAATATGCACGCATGGTAGCCTCTTCAAACATTGACTCATCAATCCATGCGTTAGAAGTATTCCATCCAAACACATACTGGATTATTCCGTAAAGGCTGACCACTGCTCCGGCAAGCACAAACAGCTTTAAAATCGTATAAAGCTGTTCCTTTGTCCTGACGGTATTTATTATCACAAAATAAAAGCCCGCAAATATCAGATACATACCCCATACCATCAGGCTTTTTCCGGGCGCAAAGGAAAATATCGACGAAATAAACATAAACAGAAGAAACAATCCTACGGTAACACCCACCGAGTCAACTCTCCAACGGAAATTTTCCGTAACAAGCGATTTAACAAGAACCGACAAAAATGTAAGCGCACATATGCCGGCAAGTATCATAGTAGGCACAAAAGGTGCGGCAAGAACCGCTCCGAAAACTCCCACAACAGGATACGCCATCACCGTGAACATTCCCGAAAGTCCCACAGGTATTGCAAAAGCAAGAATCAGAGATTTTGTACTGACAGCGCCCGCTGCCGCTCCGACAATGATTGCGGCTGCCAGTGCTCCGGGCTTATTTAAAGCCTTCTTGTCGTAAAAATTCCATGAAATGTTCTTAAATCCCAAGGCAGACAGACAAAAATTGACCGTTCGACTTTCTGAGAAAAAATCCGTAATATTATAATTGGATAAAGCAAGTACAATTCCTGCAATCACAACTACAAACAAAAGCACGGAAAATCTGACGGTAATTATTTCTCTAACCGAAAGTGCAGCCAGCAGCATACATCCCAAAAATCTGGTATTTAGTGCCAGAGCATTATTCATAAAATCCTTCGACAATCCGATGATAAAGCTTTCCTCTATCGTTTTTGACACAAAGGTACCTGTCTTCCTGCCGATAAACGCAAAAATTGTAAACGGAATACGTATTATACGATACAAAATACTGTTTTTCTCAATTCCCTGTCTGTCATTCTTCTTTAGAAAATTCATGATACAGCTGCTTTCCCACCATGTCGAAAAAGCAGAATATACCCTTAAAAATGTCTTGTATACGCCGCTTTCTGTAAACAGCCTTACAAATGCATGGCATATTCCGCACAGCCACGAAATTATTACACTATTCATTTTTGCCGCCTCCCTTCAGAATATTTTTAACAAATCCAATTCTAAGAACCAAGCACCCTCCGGAATATACGATTAATCCTGCGATGCCGCATACAGCACCGATAATAATACCGCTTATTAAATTAAGCTCGGTTTGTGCAAGTAAGATTTTATATATAACAAGCATGACAATCCCCATAGCGATACTTGACACCGCCATCTTCAAAATATCTGCAATGTCGGCTTTATCAATCAGCCGGCGGTAGTGGCGCCGCATACAGATATAATTGAGCACCGCATTCACAGTAGAACCAAACGCCGACGCAACGGCAAGTCCGGAAATTCCCAGCGGTCCGGACAGGGTATACGCCGCGATTATATTAGCCGCCATGGAAATCAGCGCGTTAATCATTGGCGTTTTGGAATTCTGCATTGAGAAAAAACTCTTTGACAAAATTTCGTTGTATGCCATGCCAATCATGCCTATTGCATAACAGGACAGAGCGCTGCCCGTTCTTAAGGTATCCGCCGGCAAAAAGTCGCCGTGCTGATAAATTATGGCTATTATAGGCTTTGAGAGTACGATAAACACCGCCATTACCGGCAGAATTACAAGGGATATGAGTTTTAGCGACATAACCAGCAGTTCTTTTGCCTCGCCGTCGCTTCCGGATACATTTGCCCTCGACATTTTTGGAAACATAAGGTTTGTGACAACAAAGGAAAATACGCCCGTGACCACAAG
>JAQXUJ010000170.1 GCA_029219925.1 Clostridiales bacterium
CAAAAGGATACAATACAGATGCGGACGCAAAGATATTTCTTTCAGGAAATGATTACAAGGTTAATGCAGACGGTGTAGCACAGTTGCTTGACGGAAATATCACGACACGCACGATAGGACGCGGAATTTTTGAACAGGAGCTTGATAATCTTCCGCTCGATTCCGAAACAGAGATATTTAAGGGCATGTTATGGACATACCCGGGAATGCTCCCGTTAGAAAGGGCACTGGAATACAGTGTAAAATAATTGGGTAATATTCATACATAAAAACGATGCAGCGGTTTTTTTAGACTGCTGCACCGTTTTTTTATGGCAGCCTTTTGTGTGTGCAAGAAAATATATCAGATGTACAACAATTTTCTGGTAGCGGCAGAAATGTATAAAATTGTATAGGCAAATTAAAAATGTAGGCTGCATATGATTTATAGGGAGGAATTATTATGTAACAGAAAATCATTATAACTGTTCACACAGAGTCTGTATCGGACAGTAATATTAAAGAAATTATCAAACTAATTTTTCCGCACGCCGAATATAAGTGCATGTCGTACATTGAAAATTTACTGACTATATTTTGTACGGTAAGACCGCGGCGAAAGTCCGGTGTGTTTTTTGAACACATTACTGAAATAAAAGCTATCCTCATAGCCAAGCAGTTCGGCTATTTCTCCGATTTTCACGGAGGTATCGGAAAGCAGCAGCTTTGCACGCTCCATTCTCAGCCACAAGAAATATGCGTGTGGCGGTTTTGCCGCAGGCGCCGGAAAAGGAACGTATAAAGTGATATTTACTCATATGTGCCGACTGCGCATAGTCACGGTCAAAAATGCCGCAGTCGATGTCGTTGTTCATCTGGTCAATAATTCGAGCAAACATACTTTGCGGCTTAACGCTGACAGATGATAAGAGGCTTATGGCGAGCCCTGCTGCAAACAGGTCACTGCCGCCGGAACGGATTGCACCGACGAGTTCCCTGAACAGTGGTTTTAAATCGGAAAGGCATTTGGAATAAAATATGTTTTCAACTATATCGGCTTGATTTAGAATTTCCTCTGCGTAAAAACCGGAAAAATGCAGCCAGTAATACGATGTGCCGGAACTTTCTGAGATATGGTAGCATTGTGGTTCGCCCGGTCGGAATAAAACTGCACCGCCGGCATGTACGGGAATAAATACGCCGTTTGACAGTACCTCCATACAGCCCTGACTGATAAAAATGAACTGGTAATCCTGCCTGCCATCGGTGCGGGATACCTGAAAACCTATATCAATATTATTGTAATATCCACAATTGTTTACATAAAAGAAATTATCTGAAAAAAAGTCGGTAGTCTGGGTTCCTCTTGCAAAAACTGCCTCCATTATCGTCACCTCTCTTATATCTATCATATCACATCGGAAATAAAAAAGCAATATTTTATATGTTTATCTCAATTTTATATTTACATTTTTTATATACGAGGTATAATTGCTTTGAGGTGATTGAAATGAAAAAATACTGTTTGATGACAACTGGAAATTTCATAAAGGTGATATAAACGAGGAGATTCCGTCAGAAAAGGGATGGATGTACCATCAGGCAAAGACGGTGAGAAATTTATGGGGAGCGCCGTCAGTGGAATACAATGATGAGATGTGGGAGACAGTGTCGCTTCCCCATGATTATATAATTGAACAGACCCCAACGTCGGACGGCAATCAAGGTCTTGGATATTTAAAGCCTGAAAATGCATGGTACAGAAAAAAATTCACTCTTGATGACGAGGATAAGGACAAGAGAATTTGTTTATATTTCGAAGGAATTGCAACCAATTCCGAGGTATGGCTTAACGGCAGCCTTATAAAACGCAGTTTTGCAGGATATTACGGTTTTGAGGCGGATATATCCGATTTTTTGAGTTTTGACAGGGAAAACGTTCTTGCCGTATATGTCAACACTACCGATAATCACGAGGGATGGTGGTATGAAGGAGGAGGAATATACCGTCATGTTTGGCTGGAAAAATATGAGCAAATATCTGTTGACAGATTTGGGATTTATATCGAACCGAAAAAGATAGATATTGATAATTGGTCCGCCGACTGTGAAGTTACGGTTCGCAGCGATTTATATAAGGACTGCAACATTACGGTTAGGACGGAAATTATTGACAAGGACGTGACGGTATGCTCAGCAGAGGCGGAGACAACTATTCCATGCCGTGACAGCCATGTCGTGACGGCGAATATGAAGGTAAAAAAACCTCATCTATGGGATATTGACGACCCATATCAGTATACGATTCGAACACATATTTTTGTTAACGGAACGGAAACGGACTGCCAAGAGGTTATGTTCGGGTTCAGAAGCTTTGAATGTAATGGGGACGGCATGATATTAAACGGCAAACCCATTTTTTTAAACGGCGTGTGTGCGCATCAGGATTTTGGATTGTGTGGAAAGGCAGTTCCGGATAATATTCATAGGTACAAGGTCGGACTTATCAAGGAAATGGGTGCAAATGCGTATCGGTGCAGTCACTATCCGCACAGCGAGGTTACCATGGACGAGCTTGACAGATTGGGATTTGTCGTTATGGACGAGGTACGCCGTTTTGAAAGCACCGAGGAGGGGCTTGAACAGCTCAGGATGCTGATCAAGCGCGACCGAAACAGGCCATCGGTGTTTTTCTGGTCGGTGGGCAATGAGGAGCCAATAAGCCTTACCGAAAACGGAAGGAGAATTTTTGCCGTAATGAAGGCGGAAATAAGAAAATTGGATAAAACAAGACCGGTTATGTGCGCTCTGTCCGAAAGACCTGAAGAAACCACCTTCCTGGACAATTGCGATGTAATAGGAATTAACTATAACCTCAATAAGTATGACGCAATTCATGAACAAAATCCCCAAAAGATGATTTTTGCCTCGGAATGCTGCGCTTCCGGTACGACAAGAGGCTGGTATTTCGACGATTGCCCGGAAAAGGGATACATTAATGCAATTGACAAGGACCCTGACTCGTGGTTTGCCGGCAGAGAGAGGACGTGGAAGTTTTTCTCATCACGCAAATGGATTGCCGGCGGCTTTCAGTGGATAGCCTTCGAGCATCGCGGTGAGTGTTTATGGCCGAGACTGTGTTCGCAGTCAGGTGCAATAGACATGTTTATGCAGAAAAAAGACGCATTTTATCAAAATCAATC
>JAQXUJ010000171.1 GCA_029219925.1 Clostridiales bacterium
GGAAATAAGAAATCTGCTTACCGAGCGCGCCTCGGGAGCGGCAATCAAGGTTTTTGCGAAAAATCTCTCCGGTCTGCTGCTCCAGCCGCCAATTAAGGGCAGGACGGTTCTTGGTCTTGACCCGGGATACCGTACCGGCTGCAAGGTTGCCGTAGTGGACGATACGGGCAAGGTGCTGGCGACCGATGTGGTTTACTGCACTCTGCCGCATCATGATAAGGAAAAGGCAAAGAAGGTACTGAAAAATCTGATTACCAAATACAACGTGGAGCTGCTTTCCATAGGCAACGGAACGGCGTCTAAAGAAACGGAGCAGACGGCGGCGGAGGTAATAGGCGAGCTTGACCGAAAGGTATATTATATGGTAGTAAGCGAGGCAGGTGCGTCGGTTTATTCCGCCTCAAAGCTGGCGGCGGAGGAATTTCCCGAGTTTGATGTATCCCTGCGCAGCGCAGTTTCCATTGCACGGCGACTTCAGGACCCGCTTGCGGAGCTGGTAAAAATCGACCCGAAGGCAATAGGCGTAGGGCAGTATCAGCACGACATGAACCAAAAGCAGCTGGGGGAAGCGCTGGGAGGAGTTGTGGAGGATTGCGTAAACAGTGTTGGAGTCGACCTGAACACCGCATCGCCCTCGCTTTTATCCTATGTTTCAGGGATAAATTCGGGAATTGCCAAAAATATAACGGCATACCGTGAGGAAAAGGGCAAATTCACCGACCGCAAGCAGCTTTTAAACGTGTCCAAGCTGGGTAAAAAGGCATTTGAGCAGTGTGCGGGATTTCTGCGGATTACCGACGGGGATAATGTTTTTGACAACACCTCCGTCCACCCGGAAAGCTATGCCGCCGCCGACGGACTGCTGAAAATGCTGGGATATTCGAAAAGCGACGTTGCCGAAGGGAAAATTTCCGACTTGAATGACAGGCTGAAGAGAACGGACAGCGCAAAGCTGGCGGACGAGCTGGGCATAGGGCTTCCGACGCTGCGTGACATTGCCGACGGGCTTATGAAAAAGGGGCGTGACCCCAGGGAGGAGCTTCCGCAGCCGATTTTGATGTCGGGCGTCATGAGCATTGAGGATCTCAAGCCGGGCATGGTTATGAAGGGCACGGTGCGAAACGTTATCGACTTCGGCGCATTCGTGGATATAGGTGTGCACCAGGACGGGCTTGTGCATATTTCGCAAATATGCGACAGGTATATCAAGCATCCGCTTGACGTGCTGTCGGTGGGAGATATTGTGAAGGTGAAAATTCTTGATATCGACGCAAAAAAGAACAGAATCTCCCTCACCATGAAGGACGTGGATTAGGCATATCAATATGTCGCTCAAACGAACCAAAAAGAAATTATGCCGCCAAAAAGCGGCGGAACGGAGGATTAGTATGACGAACATAATAGGCTTTCCCGGGCTGGGAATGACGCTGACGGTGAACCGCGTAGCCTTTACCGTATTCGGAAAGGACATTTACTGGTATGCGCTCTGTATTCTGACCGGCTATCTTGCCGGCATGGCATTCGTAACCGCCACCTGCAAAAAGCGTGGTGTTGAGCCGGACAATATTTTCGACATATGCTTTTACGGCTTGATTTTCGGACTAATCGGAGCACGGATATACTACTGCATATTTGACTGGGATTCCATCGGCGGATTTTGGGGAATTTTCAGAATATGGGAGGGCGGAATTGCCATCTACGGTTCGCTTATAGGAGCGATTTTGTCAACCTATGTTTACTGCCGCATAAAGAAATTGAAGGTTTTAAAGGTATTCGACGTGTGTGTGCCGGGGCTGTTTATCGGGCAGATTATCGGCCGCTGGGGAAACTTTTTCAATGCGGAGGTCTACGGCAGGGAAACCGACTGCTTACTTCGGATGACCATAAACGGCGGTGCCGGCGTGCATCCTCTGTTTTTGTATGAGGGACTTTGGAACCTTGCCGGGCTTATCCTGCTGCTGATTTTCCGCGACAGAAAGCGCACCGACGGTCAGCCCTTCTTTTTCTATGTATTCTGGTACGGTCTGGGACGGCTCTTCCTGGAGGGCATGCGCCAGAGCGAGTATATTCTGTACGTGATACCGGGCGTTCTGGGGATTTCGCAGGTTGTGGCATTCCTGGGTATAATATTGGGAGCCGCCGGCATGATTTATCTGCAAAAATACAGCCAAAAGACGGCTTAGAACCTTGTTTTTTCAACATTCTGCATAAAAAATTAAAAATATTGTAATTTTAACGCAAAATTTATTGATTTTAACACGAAAAAGTGTTATTATATAACAGTATGGATTTTGAATATTGAATTCTGTAAACCCATGGGTATAAACGCCCGGAACTATAAAAAGGAGGAAAATCTTTTATGGGAAGAAAAATGAAAACCATGGATGGTAACAACGCCGCCGCATATGCGTCCTACGCGTTTACCGACGTCGCTGCTATCTATCCTATCACGCCGTCATCAACGATGGCAGAAGTAACCGACAAGTGGGCAACTGCCGGTCAGAAAAACATCTTCGGCAGAACCGTTCAGGTTACCGAAATGCAGTCTGAAGCAGGCGCTGCAGGTACAGTTCACGGCTCATTGGCAGCAGGTGCGCTCACCACTACATACACAGCGTCACAGGGTCTACTTCTTATGATACCTAATATGTATAAAATTGCCGGCGAGCTTTTGCCCTGCGTATTTAACGTATCTGCAAGAGCGTTGGCGTCGCATGCGCTGTCCATCTTCGGCGACCATCAGGATGTCATGGCATGCCGTCAGACAGGCTTTGCAATGCTGGCTTCCACCAATCCGCAGGAGGCTATGGATTTGGGTGCGGTTGCACACCTCACCACAATCAAGGGAAGAGTTCCCTTCCTTCATTTCTTCGACGGTTTCAGAACATCTCACGAATATCAGAAGGTTGCATGCTGGGATTATGCTGACCTTGCGGAAATGGTTGACTGGGACGCAATCAATGCATTCAGACAGGGTGCTTTGAATCCGGAGCATCCGGCACAGCGCGGTACAGCTCAGAACCCCGACGTATTCTTCCAGGCGAAGGAAGCTGTCAATAAGTATTATGAAGCTATCCCTGCCCTTACCCAGGAATACATGGACAAGGTTAACGCTAAAATCGGCACAGATTATAAGCTGTTCAACTACTACGGCGCAGCTGACGCAGAAACCGTTATAATCGCAATGGGTTCCGTAAATGACACCATTTCCGAAACGGTTGATTACATGAACGCTAAGGGCGAAAAGGTTGGTATGATTAAGGTTCGTCTTTACAGACCGTTCTCTGTTGACCACTTTATCGCAGCTATTCCGGACAGCGTTAAGAAAATCGTTGTTCTTGACAGAACAAAGGAATCGGGCGCAATCGGCGAGCCTCTTTATCTTGACGTTGTTGCCGCTGTTGAAAATTCAAAATTTGCCGGCACACCTATATTCGGCGGCCGCTATGGTCTGGGTTCAAAGGATACTACTCCTGCTCAGATTATCGCTGCATTTAGAAACAATGAAAAGAAACACTTCACAATCGGCATCAAGGATGATGTTACCAATCTGTCCCTTGACATTACCGAAAATCCGGACACAACTCCCGAGGGCATCAAGAGCTGTAAGTTCTGGGGTCTGGGTGCCGACGGTACCGTTGGTGCAAACAAGAACTCGGTTAAGATTATCGGCGACCACACCGACATGAACGTTCAGGCATACTTCGACTATGACTCAAAGAAGTCGGGCG
Organism: Clostridiales bacterium; assembly: GCA_029219925.1. Lineage (GTDB taxonomy): Bacteria > Bacillota > Clostridia > UBA1381 > UBA1381 > UBA1738. The sequence goes on from JAQXUJ010000171.1 coordinate 3,732, forward strand.
GTCTTACGGTATCTCACCTGCGTTTCGGCCACGCAAAGATTACGTCTACCTACCTCATCAACAAGGCTGACTTCGTAGCATGCCACAAGGCTTCCTACATCAGACAGTACGATATGGTTCAGGACGTTAAGCCGGGCGGCGTATTCCTTCTGAACTGCTCATGGAATGCCGAGGAGCTGGAAACACATCTTCCCGGTCAGGTTAAGAGATATATTGCTGAAAACAACATTCAGTTCTATACCATTGACGGTGTTAAAATAGGTAAGGAAATCGGTTTGGGCAACAGAATCAATACCGTTCTGCAGTCGGCATTCTTTAAGCTTGCCGATATTATCCCTGCCGACGACGCTATTAAATATATGAAGGACGCAGCTACCGCATCATATTCAAAGAAGGGCGACGCTGTTGTTAAGATGAACCATGACGCCATCGACGCCGGCGCAAAAGCTATCGTTAAGGTTGAGGTTCCGGCTTCATGGAAGGACGCAAAGGACGAAGACCTTTCAGTTAAGCATGAAGGTGAAGGCAAGCTTGTTGACTACGTTAACAACGTGCTTGTTCCCATCAACGGCTTCCGCGGAATGCAGCTTCCCGTTTCAACCTTTGTTCCTTATGCAAACGGCGAGGTTCCCCTCGGTTCATCGGCATTTGAAAAGCGCGGCATAGCAATAGATGTTCCCACATGGAACGGCGATGTATGTCTGCAGTGCGGACTTTGTTCCTATGTATGTCCTCACGGCTGTATCAGACCGGTAGTTCTGACCGAAGAGGAGATGAAGAATGCTCCCGAGGGCATTAAATATGTAAAGATGAAGCAGATGGACGGCTATTATTACGGAATGTCCATATCTGTTCTTGACTGTACAGGCTGCGGCTCCTGCGCAAATGTCTGCCCGGAGGTGAAGGGTACAAAGGCGCTTTCAATGTCGCCGCTTGATAACAACCTTGACGTGCAGAAGGGCTTCGATTATGGCGTTAAGCTGGCTACAAAGCCGTCAGTACTTGAAAAGTTCCCGATTACCACAGTTAAGGGTTCACAGTTCCGTCAGCCGTATCTGGAGTTCTCCGGCGCATGTGCGGGCTGCGGCGAAACACCTTACGCTAAGCTAATAACACAGCTGTTCGGTGACAGAATGTACATTGCAAACGCAACAGGCTGTTCATCAATCTGGGGCGGTTCATCACCTTCAACACCGTACACCACCGATAAAGAGGGCAAGGGCCCCGCATGGGCAAACTCCCTGTTCGAGGATAACGCTGAATACGGCTACGGTATGTTCCTGGGTCAGAAGGCAATCCGTGAAAAGAACATTGCCAAGATTGAAAAGCTTGCTGCTGATGAGCCTTCGGTTAAGCCGGCTGTTGATAAATATCTGGAAACAAAGGACTGCGGAACAGCAAACAAGGTTGCTACAGACGAGCTGTTAAAGGCGATTGCTAACCTGAATTCTCAGGAGGCTAAGGATGTTCTTGCAGATAAGGACTTCCTCAGCAAGAAATCCGTATGGATTTTCGGCGGCGACGGCTGGGCATATGACATCGGCTTCGGCGGTGTTGACCATGTTCTCGCATCGGGCGAAGACGTAAATATCATGGTATTCGATACCGAGGTATATTCAAATACAGGCGGACAGTCCTCAAAATCAACTCCTACCGGCGCTATCGCACAGTTTGCGGCAGCAGGTAAGGCAGTAAAGAAGAAGGATCTTGCCGCAATCGCAATGAGCTACGGCTATATCTACGTTGCTCAGATTGCTCAGGGCGCTGACTACAATCTATGCCTGAAGGCTATGCTTGAGGCTGAAAGCTACCACGGTCCGTCACTAATCATTGCATATGCTCCCTGTATCAACCATGGTATCAAGGGCGGCATGAGCATTGCTCAGACCGAGGAAAAGAAGGCTGTCGAAGCCGGCTACTGGCATCTGTTCAGATTCGACCCAAGACGTGCAGACGAGGGCAAGAATCCGTTCCAGCTTGATTCAAAAGAGCCAAAGGCAAATTACGAAGACTTCATTATGGGCGAAGTTCGTTACAATTCACTTGCTCGTTCAAATCCCGAAAGAGCTAAGGAGCTGTTTGCAAAGGCTCAGGCTGACGCAAAGGCTAAGTACGACAAGCTCGTTAAGATGGCTGAATAATTATAAAAAATACTCCCGAAACCTTTTCGGGAGTATTTTTTTCTGTCATAACTTCTTAATTCCACAAACATAAAAAAAGAGCATACAGTAAACCCGTCTGCTCTCTCTTACTATTAAAAATTATCGGAAATCAAAATTACACTGTTAGGTTTTATAGTCAGTCTGACCGAAGTCCCGGAAAAACCGAAGATTTTTTCCGCATTATGCTCGCTGTCAAGAATATATACATCGGCGCTGACCGGCTTATCGTATACAATTTCCGTTTCCTTCGCCTCCGCCGACTCCTCGTCATCCGAAAAATATGCAATCATGGTTGACGGGTTGCCTTTTTCGTCCACGGCGGTAGCGGCATATAAGCCGGGAACGCCGCAGTCGGTTTCCGCCTCAATTCCCTTACGGTACAGATTATTAAACATTTTAAAGGGATAATATCCCTTGAGCGGACGGTCGGTGTAAAAATCAAACATACCGTTAAATACGCTTGGTCTTGCGTCGTAATACATCAGCATATCAAGGGGATTTTCCTGACCGATAAGCATAACCGCCGCAGTAAATGCCGCACCCTTCATGCCGATAATCTGCTCAATACTGTATACGTATTTATCGCTCCAGTCCTTGACGTAATTCCACTCGTTCAGGATACTTTCGGTTTCGGTATAGCCGTATTTATCTAAAATATTTCTTACCTTATTAATATCGTTTTCGTACCATGACGTATCGTAGCCATACAGATGCCAGGAGAAGAAATCAAGAGGTATATTGTCCTTTTTGAGTCTTTTTAACAGCCCCTCGGTAAAGTCGGTGTTACCTATGCCGCAGATTGCCGGGCCGCCGATTTTAAGCTGCGGAAAGCGTTTTTTCAGATGTGCGGCCGTTACTGCAAACAGCTCATAAAACTCCTCCCATGTACCGCCCCAGCATTGCTTTTGGTTCAGGTCAGGCTCATTCCATATTTCCCAGTATGTAATTCCCAGCCGAAAGCCGTCCGCCCATCCTTCATTGTAGTGCATGATTATATGCTCGCATATTTCCGCCCATTTCTGATTATCAGCCGGCGGCAGCGTATTGTACTTCTTCACCCAATGCTCAATAGATGCGCCCAATCGGTAAAACACCTCTGCTCCGGCATCGAAGCAGGTGTTTACATAAACATCGGTCAAAGTAAAATCATATGCCGACGGGTCGTTTACATCTCTGTCAAAATCGGTAAAAATGCAGTTCACATCAACAACATGCTCCCTGCCCGCAACCGCCCAATGAGATGCGTCATGATTTCGCGCATAGGGTATCCCCGCCGCCTTGTAATCGTCGAAGAAGCTCTTGGTCTGGTCTGCCCTCGGCTTCAGCGGATTGTTGTTTACCGCATGCATTGGCTTTATTCTGCCCTTTTTGCAATCCGGCTTGACTTTAATTTTTTCCATTTTTGATTCCTCCCTTAGTTTATTGTATCATTGCTTTTTGCTTTGCCACAACAAAGTGTACAAAGACAATTACCCCTATCAATATAAAGAACGAAATAAGTGAAAGCACCTGCTGACCGTATATGTGCATACCAAAAACGCTGTTTCCTGCCGATTGAATGTGCGCCAAGATGCGGCTGCCTGCTAAGGATGCAGCAAATCCAACAATACCTGCAATACTGTTTTTAATGGCAGACGCCTGAACAAAATATTCCTCCTTGACATAGCTGTAAACAATATTTAAAGAATTTTGATTAATACTTGCCGTTGCCATGTAATGCAAAACGGTATAAATAATGATGCACCACCATGTATCCGGAGTACAGAAAATATTTATAAAAAAGGCTGCGGCAGCGATTGTGTAACCAAGCTCAAGTCCCTTTGTAAATCCAAATCTGTTTGCAAATCTGCCGAAGGGCATGGAAACGGAAAATCGGCACAGATTGGCAGCCATGTTAATAACCTGAACCGTTCCTACCGAAATCATCAGATCTTTTGTTTTATAAATACCAAGGAATCCTGCCGTGAGGTATAAAGCGGCATTCCATAGTGATTGCATGATAATCACGCAGACAAAATTTTTGTTGCGCATGGTATTTGCAATAACTTCTTTAAAGGCAACTGTTTCCGACTTTTCCTTTTCGCCTTTTTTAATCATCAAAAGACTTATCAGGTTCAGCGGTATAATCATGCCGATTGCCGCCGCCATAAACAAAAACCCGCCATGCACATTTCCCGCAGCCTCGTACCGGTCGAAAATGTATCCCACGGCAAGGGTAAACAGTATGCCGGCAATCAGTGACACCATTTCCTTTGCCGCAGAATATGTACCGCGCCGGGCCGGAGAAACAAAGGAATTTCCCCATTTAAAGATAATGGAGGTCACCAGATAGTTTGAGAAATATGCCGCCAGAATTGCCCCGATAATCAACACTGTTTTATACCTGCCGTCCGTGTGCATAAGGGGTATCAGATACAGGCACATAAACAGCACCGCCCCAAAGGTGTTAAAGAAGGTTGCGGTTCTCTTTACGTTTTTAATCCGCGAGACAGTGAAAAGAGATACCATCTGCAGCAGAAAAGCAAGAGATATAAAGGATGATATAATTCCGGTTAAAGCGTCGCTCATGCCGATATCCGAAAGAATTTTTGCCAGAAAAGCGTCACTTACCACAATTGAAATAAGGTATTCAAAGGTACATTGACACATGTATGCGGTTCTGGACCGCTTATAATCCTTGCTTTCATATATATTGTCCATAAATTTCATTCCTTTGCTCTATCTGATGTTTTACGTATAACAAGTTCATGCTCAACTATAATACTCTGCGCTTCCTTACTGCTGCCGAAAATCTTGTCATACAAAATATCCACACTCATACGGCATTGTTTTTCATAGAACATTCTGACGGTAGTAAGGGGTTTTGCGGCATAGGCGGAAAAGGGTATGTCGTTAACGCCCACCACCGAAATATCCTCCGGCACCGAAATACCCCTGTTGGTAAGCCCGTAAATCAGAGCCAGCGCCACCTCGTCATATGCGCAGACAAAAGCGGTAGGACGGTTTTGTGATTTATAAATCCGTTCGGCAGCCTCATAGCCGACTTCCTCAAACCGCTTGTCAATCGTATGGCACCAATCCTCACAAAATGGCAATCGGTGTTTTTTTAGCGATTCCTTAAAAAAGGAATATTTCTTCATGGTGAGAAATTCTCCCACATATCCGATTTTCGTATGACCCAGCCTCATAAGATATTCCACAACGGTATCGGTCACGGCGGCGCCGTCGGAATATACGCAGTCAACAATACCGCTGCTGCATTTTCCAATCTGTACCGTGGGAATGGAGGGTGCTTTTTCAAAGCTGCCGTCGCCTATAACAATTATTCCGTCTGCCTCGTTGCCGAGAACGATGCTATTAATTCCCGCACCCAGCTTGTCTTTGCTGAAGTCATAGATGTACGCCGAAATCCGTCCTCCGCGGCTTTCAACCGCTTTTTTTATTTCATCAACCATTCTTGAATAATCTGCGCTGATAATCTCGGGGCAAAGAACAGCCACAACGGCGGATTTTCCCTTTTTGTACTCAATCCTGCGTTTATTCTTCTCCTCGAAATAGCCTGTTTCAATAGCAATCCTTTTTATTCTTTCAGCCGTTTCACTGCTAACCTCCCTGCTATCCGAAAGAGCCTTGGAAACGGTTGAAACGGAAACATGCGCAATTTTGGCAATCTCCTTGTGAGTCATTAATTATCACCGCCAATCAAATCATATCAATTATAACCCAATTCATTATTTATTTCAAGTCTTTATCCAACGAAAAAATTTCGTAATATATTAAAGTCTTCTATTCTCCGTTTTTGCAATAAAAAAAAACGCATTTCTGCGCCTAAAAACCGAAAAAGCACCGGGATGCGATGCTTTCAGGCTTGATATGTATAGGATAAAAGGGTAGAAAGTAATCTCCTTCTACGATAATATTATATCACATATAAATCTAAAATGCAACATATTTTTTAGTAAATCTTGTACTTTTTTAATAAAAAAATTGAATTATATACAATATGTACATACATTAGCCCTCAGCCAACCCGGCATACAGGTATAAATTACAGCTTTACTGCGTATACTACAGCAAAGAGGTGAGCAGTATGTGGAAAAAATATAAACCATACATTGTCCAGTCAGTGATTGCGCTTGCGGTCGGGGCGCTGTCCTTTATACTGGTGCGCCGTGGTTTTAACGAGTTTAATTCAATCTCAAAGCCCTTTCTTACGCCACCGCCCGCAGTATATCCGGCGGTTTGGACGCTGCTGTTCATACTAATGGGCGTAAGTGCGGGAATCACGTCAAAAATACAAGGCCGGATTCCCTTTGTATACTGGCTTCAGCTGTTTGTAAATTTTCTCTGGCCGATTATTTTCTTTGGCATGAAGGCGTATTTGTTTGCATTTGTGTGGCTCGTACTCTTATGGATTCTTATTATATCCATGATTATGGAATTTAAGCGAATAGACAAAAGGGCGGCCTATCTTCAAATTCCGTATCTGATTTGGGTCACATTTGCAGGATACCTGAACTTTTCAGTATGGCTTATGAATATGTAGAAACGCATTTTAAGCAACACAGGAGAAATCTCCTGTGCTGTTTTTTATTGGGTATAAAATCGGATTTACCCGCAATATTTCCGGTTGCGACAGTAAACCGCCGTTATTTTCCGGTACTGCCGAAGCCGCCGGCTCCGCGCTGTGTTTCGGACAGCTCCCGTACTTCTTCAAACTCAACGGGAAGATATGGCATAACCACCAGCTGTGCAATCCTCTCAAACGGCTCAACCGTTTTTTCCGAATCGGAATCGTTATGCATTGCCACAATATATTCGCCGCGGTAGTCGCTGTCGGCAACACCAACGCAGTTTGACGGGCGCAGTCCCTGTTTTGCGGCGAGTCCGCTCCTTGCAAAAATCGCGCCGAAATAACCGTCGGGAACTGCAATTGCAAGACCTGTACCGATTTTTTCGGTTTCGTGCGGCTTAATGGTAACCGCTTCGTCTATACAAGCGTATAAGTCATAACCGGCTGCCTGTTCCGAGCCTCTTGTAGGAATTTTAGCGTTTTCTTTCAATTTTTTCACTTGTATATTCATGCATTATCACTCCATAGTACAATTTTATTTTCCTTCAGCGTTTTTTTAAGGTCAATCAGCCGCTGATTTTCGGAACCGCAGAATTGCAGGCTGATATTCTTTTTATCAAGCTGAAACTCTCCGTCTACCAAAACGTCAATCAGGGACAGCATTTCATCAGTGACCTCGCACCGCGCCCTGGACGGCTTTAGAAGCTCATCGTCAAGAAGATATCCGGTATAGCACCAAACCGTTTTCTTAGGATATTTCTCTCTTACTTTTTTTAAAAATTCAACCAGCACACGCTGATTTACCGGTTCAAAGGGTTCGCCGCCCAGCAGAGTCAGACCATGTATATAGTCCGGCGATAATGCGTCAAGGATTTCCTCCTCCACCTGCGGCGTAAATTCATCGCCGTAAGAAAAATCCCAGGTTTCCGGCTGAAAGCAGCCCTTGCAGTGGTGGGTGCAGCCGGAAACAAACAGCGTTACGCGGACGCCTATACCGTTAGCAATATCGCATTTTTTTATACCGCAATAATTCATGTTTATCCTCTTTCACAGGTCAAAAGAGGGTGCCGCCCTAAGGCACATCCTCTTTTGAGTTGATATTATATAATGTATTTGCACAAGGCGCAGAAGCCTCGCCTAAATTACAGATGCAAAACTCTTTCCCGGATTTCCTGAGTTCTTCCCTGATTCCAGAACTGTGTTCCGATGTATCCGCAGGTACGACGTGCCACGTTCAGCTTTGATTCATCGGTATTTCCGCATTTCGGGCAGGTCCAAATAAGCTTGCCGTCCTTGTCCTCGCGGATTTCGATTTCCCCGTCGAAACCGCATTCCTGACAGTAATCGGACTTTGTATTAAGCTCAGCGTACATAATGTTGTCATAGATAAACTTCATAACATCCATCACGGCCTCAAGATTGTTCTGCATATTGGGGACCTCAACATAGCTGATAGCGCCGCCGGGCGACAGCTTTTGGAACTGCGACTCAAACGCCAGCTTATCAAAGGCGTTGATTTCTTCAGTTACGTGTACGTGATAGCTGTTTGTAATATAGTTCTTATCGGTAATGCCTTCAATGATACCGAATCTCTTCTGAAGGCATTTCGCAAACTTATAGGTAGTGCTTTCAAGAGGTGTTCCGTAAATGCTGAAATCAATATTTTCCTTTTCCTTCCAGCGTTTTGTGGCGGCGTTCAGGTACTCCATAACCTCCAAGGCGAACGGCGTAGCCGACAGGTCGGTATGTGATTTGCCGGTCATATATTTGACGCACTCGTAAAGTCCGGCATATCCCAAGGAAATTGTGGAATATCCGCCGTAGAGCAGCTTATCAATTGTTTCGCCCTTCTTCAGTCGCGCAAGAGCGCCGTACTGCCAAAGAATTGGTGCGGCATCCGAAAGAGTGCCCTTCAGTCTGTTGTGGCGGCACATAAGCGCTTTATAGCAAAGCTCCAGTCTTTCATCAAAAATCTTCCAGAATTTATCGAAATCTCCGCCCGAGGACAGTGCTATGTCTACCAGGTTAAGGGTTACAACGCCCTGATTAAAGCGACCATAATATTTGGGGTTGCCGTTATCGTCAACGTAGGGCTTGAGGAAGGATCGGCAGCCCATGCAGGTGTAGCATTGTCCTTCACCGTTTTTGTCCACCTTCAGCTTAAGCATCATTTTTTCCGAGATGTAATCGGGAACCATGCG
>JAQXUJ010000172.1 GCA_029219925.1 Clostridiales bacterium
AGAAAAACAAAAGCTCCGCTTGTTGAATATGGAAAAGACCCTGCAGGAATTATGAAATCCATTATCGGAAAACTTAAGGAAAAAGGGTTTATGACATATTCGCACGAAAACATGATTCTTATTTGCCCACCGCTTATTATAACTCCCGAACAGGTAAAAGAAGAAATGAAGAAAGTTGATGAGGTTATTGCGGAAATTAATGGAATATATTAAAAACCGTAGATAAGCTGAGGAGGTGTAATAATGTCTGAGCGCTATAAAAATGTCAAATTCAGTTCGCTTGATGAATATATCACTCCCGATAAATTTAGGACGATTGGTGATGATATGCGCCATATTCCGATAGGTATTACAGAATTTGCGGTGGAAGTGCATATGAAGCATAAACTAAAAAGTAAGTTGAGCTTTAAAACCCCGTGGGATGGAATCATATACGGCTGTGCACGTGATAAGAAAGCCCTGAAGGAAAAACTTGATCTGAAATCGGATATTAAAATGGCATATTTAATAGATTGGGACGATAAATATTTGTTTTTACTTGAACTTGAAAATCAGCAGGAATGTCCTGTTGCATATGTTCCGAGTGAAGATATAATAAATCTCCTGGAAAATTGTTTGAGAATACCCGAGAAGAATTAAAAAATGAAAGGAATGATAATGATGTATGTATGCAGCAAAGAAAGAATGGAAGATAAAATAAAAACTTTTAGTAAATTCGGCGATGCAGGTCACGGAGGTATCACAAGATACTCTTTGTCACCCGAAGCTATTATGGCAAGAAACGAATTTTTAAAGCGTATGAAAGCAATCGGCGCTCAAATCGAAATTGACGATGTGGCAAATATCTATGCAACTCTCCCCGGAAGTGAGCCGAACGCAAAGAGAATTGTAATGGCGTCGCACGTTGATTCGGTCAAAAACGGCGGTAACTATGATGGAATTTTGGGTGTAATGTCTGCAATGGAGGTTTTGGAAACAGTTGCTGAAAAGAAAATTCCGCACAAGCACCCTTTAACCGCTATGATATGGACAAATGAGGAGGGTTCACTCTATCCGCCGGCTATGATGATTTCGGGAGTTGTGTGCTATGATTACCTTCCTGAGGATATTCGTCAGAAATTCAAGTATGAAGATATGATGGCGTCAAAAAGTATTCTTGATCCGACAAAAACATTTGGCGAAGCACTTGAAAAATCAGGCTTTAAGGGAGATAAAAAATACAGACTCTCTCCCGACAGATATAAATATATGTTTGAAACACATATTGAGCAGGGACCGATTTTGGAGGATGCGGGAAATGACATCGGTGTTGTTGACTGTGTGTTGGGAATGTTCAATTACAGGCTTAAATTCTACGGACAGACAACTCACGCCGGCACATTCCCAATGCCGAAACGCCGCGACGCATTCTATGCCGCAGCTTTGGCTCTTGATTATCTGCATACAGAAATTGATAAACTTGGAGTAAAAGACTTGGTTTATACAACCGGTGAGGTTGTGTGTCATCCGTGCGTACATACCTGCGTTCCTGATTATTTTGACTTTTCATTTGACTCCAGACATGAAAAACCGGAGGTTCTCGAAAAGGTGCTTGCAATAGTTAAGAGCTGTGCTGACAAAGAATGGGCAGGCTGCAAATGTGAGGTTGAAAAAGCTTGGAATCGTGATACCGTATATTGGGATAAAAAGCTGGTCGGCTATGTAAAAGAATCATGCGAGGAAGCGGGTATCAAGCATCAGTATATTCATTCCGGTGCAGGGCATGATGCACAGTTTGCATCTTATATGCTGCCGACAACAATGATTTTTGTTCAGTCAAAAGCCGGTCTTTCGCATTGTGAACCTGAATTTTCAAGTGTTGAGCATTGTACCGAGGGTGCAACTGTTATGTTGAACGCAGTGTTAAAGGCAGACAGCGAATAAAGGAGTTGAGCAAATGAGCAAAGAATTTTTGACTCCAAAAAGAATTATAACCGGTAAGGATGCAATCGAAAATTCTATTAAATATCTTGTTACAATGGGCAAAAAACCGCTCATTGTAACAGGACGTGTTGTGGCAGAGCTTGATTCGGTTAAAAAACTTACAAATGGACTTTCTGAACAAGGCTTGGATTATTCTATTTTCAAGGATATTACCGGAGAACCCACTGACGTAATGATAGAAAAAGGAATCGACGCATATCGTGAAAATGCCTGCGATTTCCTTATCGGAATAGGTGGCGGAAGTCCTTTGGATGCAATAAAAGCAATTGCCGTTCTTTCTGTATGTGGGGGAAAGCTGAGCGATTATATGGGAAAAGAAATCAGTGGAGATTTTCCGCCAATGGCGGCAATCCCCACAACCGCCGGTACAGGTTCGGAAGCAACAAAGTTCACTGTTATAACCGATTCCAAAACAGATATAAAAATGTTACTAAAGGGTGAATCTTTATTGCCTGATTTGGCAATCGTTGATTATACCAACACAAAAAGCTCGCCCAAAAGCATCACGGCATCAACAGGACTCGATGCTCTTACCCATGCTGTTGAAGCCTATACGTCAAAACAAGCTCAGCCGCTTACCGATGCGTTGGCATTATCTGCGGTAAAACGGATTTTCAAATACCTTCCGATTGCATACACCGATGGAGATAACGAAACAGCAAGGTATGAAATGTCAATCGCTGCACTTGAAGCCGGAATTTGCATAAACAACTCATCCGTTACAATCGTGCACGGCATGAGCCGACCTATAGGCGCATTGTTCCATGTGCCTCACGGACTGTCAAATGCAATGCTGTTATGCAAATGTATGGACTTTGCCAAGGACGGAGCAACCGAACAGTTTGCTAAATTGTCAAGAGCCGTAGGCACGGCATCAGATGCGGACAGCGACGAAAAAGCAGCCGATAAGTTTATAGCCGGTTTGTTTGATATTTGCCGAAAATGCGAAGTACCGACAATATCGGAATACGGCATAGACATTAACGATTTTTTGAAGTTGGTACCGAAAATGACATCAGACGCACTTGCAAGCGGAAGTCCGTCAAACACTCGCAAGAATGTTACTGCAGAGGACATTGAAGAAATATATACGTCTTTGATTTAACGACATTTTATATAAATATTATAAAAAGACTTAAAACAAGCGCCGCGGGGGATTGTTTCGCAGAGCAGGGTTTATATGGCGGGAGTCCTCCTCTTTCGGTGCACTCCTTACGGCGCTCATGGGTCAGAACGCTGCGAAACATTTCCCAATCAATTACATTTTCCTGAACCTATAAAGGAGCTCCCAATCTGCTTTGTTTTCACATTTGACAGTAATGAAAATAGTGTTTTTGCAGATATGATTTATAAGTTTAATTCAAAAGGTGAATAAAATGGGTTAATAGGACCCTATTCGTGGATAACGCTGCTGTTATCCACTTTTTTCTGTATAAGCTCCATTCGCTCGTCAAGACGCGCACCAATGTCTGCGCAGTCCTTTAAATCCTTTTTTATCTGCTCATATTCGGCAACATCCTTTTTATAGCAGATTTTATGCTCAAGGCTTGCCCACCAATCCATTGAGATTGTGCGAAACTGCACCTCAACCTTCATAATCCTTTTTTGGTCGTGCAAAAATATGGGGATTTCAACGATCAAATGCAGACTCCGGTAGCCATTGCTTTTTGGGGAGTGGATATAGTCCTTTTTTTCTGTGAGCGTAATATCGTCCTGTTTTAAAAACGCGTCTGCAAGCATATATATGTCGGATTGGAACGAACATATAACCCGTACGCCTGCAATATCGTTAATATTCTGTTCAATATCCTCTACGGTCAGCGGAATTTTCTTTCTGTTAACCTTATCAATAATGCTTTCAGGGGATTTAAGGCGGCTCTTAATCGATTCAATGGGATTACGGTCATATTCCAGCGACAACTCCTCGTTTAAAACATTGAATTTTGTCACAACCTCCATAATAGCGCACTGATAATAAGACATCAGCTGTTTAAACGGAGTCGAGTATTTCTGAATCCATTTTTGAACTTCCTTCTCCGACAATGTTGATACCAAAAGACGGGACAAGTTCTTTTCGTGGTTTATTCCAAGTATGCTCATTTATGTAATCTCCTGTATTTTTAATACTATGCAGAATTAACCGGGCTGATTTTATGTGCGTCAGCCCATGCAATCCTGCAGTTGCCGAGCTTATGCAAGCTCTTCCGGCTTATCAAAATCCTTCCAAAAATCAAGAACGGACTTTTCATATCTTTCCTTGTCAACGTAATAGCTCATTGCATGGTCTGCGCCGGGCACGACAAGAAGCCGCTTTGGCGAAGCGCATGCCTCATAGTTTTTGTAAGTCATTTCAACAGGCACAAAATGGTCATCGGTGCCGTGAACAAGTAAAACCGGGATATTGGTCTTTTTTAATGCATCGACCGTAGAAAATTCACCGGCGGTCATGCTGATTTTCTGCCTGCATATTGCGTCGGCGATATTACTGCGGATGCTGTATGACATATGCAGGTTGTTTTGCGCAACATGCTTCCATATATCCTTCGGAGAAGTAAAGCCACAGTCTGCCATAATTCCGTGAACGCTTTCGGGAAGCTCCAAATCCGAAGCCATCAGCACAGTTGTGGCACCCATGGATATTCCGGCGAGATAGATGGGAATTCTTCTTCCGCATCGGCAAATGGCCCAGTTAATCCACTCAATGCAGTCGTATCGTTCAATAAGACCAAAGCCCATATAATCGCCGCCGCTGTTATTCTGTCCGCGCTGTTCGGCATACAGTACACTGCATTTATGTTCGTGCCAGAAATCGGAAATCATTCCGTAATCGTTGTGCCATGATGAACGCCATCCGTGAAACGCAACAATAACTCTCTCGGCATTTTCGCATGGAAAAAAGTGACCTATGAGTTTAATTCCGTCGTGACCCACAATCTCAACATGCTCATGCTCCTTCTCGGCAAGACGGTCTGAAGCGGCCTTCCATGTTTGCTTAAATTCGTCGTCCTGCTTGCTTCCGGCAATCATATTTCCGGTTTTCTTCATTATTTTCGGCTCTTCACGGTCAAGGGCTGTTCGAACCCAGAGCTTTGTTGTCAAATATGCTGTTACCGCCGCTGCTGCAGCGGTTGCGGCGGCAGCAAATCCTGCCATTATAAAGAATTTTTTGTTCTTCATTGAAAATCCTCCTTTTAATGTGTAAGCTTCTAAGATTAGTATAGCTGTTTATCGAATTTTCATAACAATAATATATTAAATGATATATTTCACGAATTTAAAACTGACCGATTCGCGAGGGAACAGCCGGTGGATTTCAATATTAATTATATCAAATTTGTCGGAATTTGTCAATAAGAATGAGCCGCAGCAGGGACGACTGATTAGCGGAGGAAATATCATGGAAACACAGTAGTTCCGACAGTTAAGCGAGACTATTTACCGAAAAATTCGGGAATAAAGCTTTCGTCGGCACTGTCGAAATCCTGAATATAGGCGTTGGTTATGCCAAGTCCGGCGGCATAATCCAAAATAGCGTCGTAATATTTGGGTTTTATTCGCCTGTTCAGCTCCGGGAATTCCTGCGGAAGAGAGGGGAGAGGAGTGTATTGGCTCATTATGCTGATGAAAATATCGTCACCGTAGCGAGCATAAAGACGGTCAATAATTTTTTTGGTATCGAATAACAGTCCGGGAAGCATCAAATGCCGGACTATCATACCTTTTTTGATTATGCCGTCCTCGCCGAACCGGCAGGGACCGACCTGTGAATACATGCGCTCAAGTGCACCCTGCGCAATTTTATAATAATCCTTTGCACCTGAATACTTAACGGCATAGCGGTTATCAAAATACTTTAAGTCTGGCAGATAAACATCAATATATCCGTCAAGCATATCAATGGTTTCGGTGTTCTCATAGCCGCTTGTGTTATATATAATGGGCAGATTAAGTCCGTGCTTTCGCGCAGTGTCAACAGCGGAAATAATCTGAGGGACAAAATGCGTTGGTGTTACCAGATTAATATTATGCGCACCCTGTGCCTGTAAATCCAAAAAAATATCGGCAAGCTGCGCATCACTTATGAATCGGCCACGGTTTTGCGTACTGATTCCGTAATTTTGACAGTAGACGCATTTTAATGTGCAGTATGAAAAGAAAACGGCGCCCGAACCGTTAGTGCCGGAAATACACGGTTCTTCCCAAAAATGAAGGGCGGCACGGGCAATTTTCAGCTGCGCTCCGCTCCCGCAAAAGCCTTTTTCGCCCTTTATTCGGTTTACACCGCATCTTTTGGGACACAATGTGCAGTTTTCAAGCAAATTCATATAATATCGCCTCCGATTTCAGCATAATTCTACCACAAAAGTCGGACGTTTACAATTCTTTTTGGGAAAAATATTGCAAAGTTACGGTAAATGATGTATAATAATACTTTAGTGACAACTATTCCGAGGGGAGTTAAATGATACAAGAATGAACAAAAACGAGTTTCTAAGGGAAAAATTCGGTGTGTCAGAGGACGTTTTAAGGATAATTGATGCAGCGGAAGAATCGGTAAAAGAACAGTTCCGGCATATTGAGGAAATGGCGCAGCTTAATGAGCTTAAGGTCATGAAGGCATTTGCGGATAACCGTGTTTCAAGCGAATGTTTTTTGCCGTCATATGGCTATGGGACAGACGACTACGGAAGGGATGTGCTGGATAAGGTTTACGCACAGGTGTTTGAAGCGGAGGACGCTTTGGTTCGGCACAATTTTATTTCGGGCACTCATACTCTGTCAACAATGCTGTTTGCGGTATTAAGACCGGGGGATTTGGTAGCGGCGATAACCGGAAAACCCTATGACACCCTGGAGGAGGTTGTGGGAATTGCCGGGAAGCCGGGAAACGGTTCATTGAAGGATTTCGGAATAGACTACATGCAGCTTGACCTGAAACCGGACAGTATGCCCGATTACGACAGTATAGAAAAACTGCTGAAATCACGCAGAGTAAGGGCGGTGTGGATTCAGCGCTCAAAAGGTTACGGCGAAAGAAAGACCTTTTCTGCGGCGGAAATCGGCGAAATGACAGCGTTTGTTAAAAAAATATCACCTGATACGCTTGTGCTGGTTGATAATTGCTACGGCGAATTTACCGACGATCATGAGCCTACGTCATACGGTGTCGACTTATGCGGCGGCTCCCTGATAAAGAATGCCGGGGCAGGAATAGCGCCGACAGGGGGATATATTGCCGGAAGAGCAGAGTATATTGAGCTGTGTGCCTACAGATTATCTACTGTTGGAATCGGACGGGAAAACGGGGCAACGCTCGGTATGAACAAGCCGCTGTACCAGGGACTGTTTTTTGCGCCGCATGTGGTGGCTCAGGCACTCAAAACGGCGGTTCTCTGTGCAAGCGTATACGAAAGTCTGGGATATAGGGTTGAGCCATCGTCAAAGGAGGTACGCCATGATATAATTCAGGCGATACGCTTTGAAAATCCCGATGCATTGATTGCATTTTGTCAGGGAATACAGAAGGGTTCGCCGGTTGACGCATATGCACTGCCGGAGCCGGGAGATATGCCCGGGTATCAGGATAAGGTGATTATGGCGGCGGGTGCCTTTCATCAGGGGTCGTCCATCGAGCTGAGCGCGGACGGACCCATGCGGCCGCCGTATATGGCGTATATGCAGGGCG
>JAQXUJ010000173.1 GCA_029219925.1 Clostridiales bacterium
AGTGTTATTAATGCATTGGCTGATAAAAGCAGTGAAACAACCATTACTTGGAAAGTTACCCTCGGAACGGATAATTTAGCAAAGCTTACCGATGAAGAAAAAGCTATAGCAACAAATAGAAATTGGACATTAGTATAGAGAAGGGGAAAGAAGATATGGAATTAAATGTAAAAAAAGTTGAACTGCGTATACTAAGGGCAGATGAGGGCATGGTGCTTACCGATGGTGATACCTTTTCTTCAGAGGGAGGAGAGGTCTATCTGGGAGTAGGCGACAGCCCGGAGAACTGGACGGAGATAACATCCGCTGAGGCAGAAGAAATTCGTAATGCGGAGCGTGAGAAACTGATGTCTGAGGAAAATACGTATCATAAGGCGTCAGCGGAGGAATAATGACAGACGGGGGAAGGAATATGAACGAAAAGGAGTTATGGGAGCGCATTACGGCGGTAGAACAGTCATTAAAATCGGTTCATCATCGTATAGATAATATAGAGCGTCTGACCGAAAGCGTGTACACCCTGGCAACGGAGGTAAAGAAAATGCGCACCGACCTCGATAGGGTATGCAGCGATGTGGACGAACTTCAAAGCAGACCGTTAAAGCGCATAGAGCTGATTGCAAACACAATCGTAACCGCAATTACCGGCGGAATTGTAGGCTATATCTTAGGATTATTTATAGGGGCATAAACCCGTCCGACAGGCGGTGACGCCGTTGGGCACCATAATCCAAAGAGGTAAATTGTCTTATTCTTTTATGTGTTTAAAATTGTGCCGCTTTTGGCGGCGGAATGGAGGTTTTTTATGGATTTAAATTTTTTGACCCAGATGTATATGCCGATAATAATGGCTTTGTGCCTTGTTGTAGGGTACATATTAAAGCATTGGATTAAGGACCTGGACAACAAAATAATTCCCACGGCGCTGGCGCTTCTCGGTGCGGCGGCAGCCTGCATATCGGCGAGGGGAATATCCCTTGAGCTGATTGTGGGCGGCATGATAACAGGACTTGCCAGCACGGGACTTCATCAGGCGTTCAAGCAGTTGATTGAAGGCGGCAAGCATGAGTAGTGCAAAAATCTGCACCGACATAACGGAGCTAAGCGGTGTGGCGCAAAAGGCGTGCAAATTATTTCTTGACCGTTGTGAAGGCAAAGGCTTGAAGGTGCGCATAACCGAAACATACCGCAGTCAGGAGCGGCAGAATGCGCTTTACGCTAAGGGCAGAACAGAGCCCGGTAATATTGTGACGTGGACGAAAAATTCACGTCACACAAGCCGGCGGGCGTGGGATATATGTCAGAATGTTAAGGGGAAGGAATATTCCGACAGGGAATTTTTCAAATCCTGCGGAGCTGTGGCAAAGGAACTTAATATAACATGGGGCGGCAGCTGGAGCACGCCGGATATGCCGCATTTTGAGATAGGAGCGAATTGGACGGCCCCGGCAGAAAGTGAGGTAAACGCAATGACAGCTGAGGAAAAGAAGGAGTTTGACAAGCTAAAAAGGACGGTTTCGGAGCTTGATTCGCAAAAAGAGAGGGTATATCACTACACAGAAGAGCTTCCGGATTGGGCGCACGCCACGGTGCAGAAGCTTTTGGATAAGGGGATCTATGCCGGAGCGGCGGCGGACGATTTAAATTTGCCGGAAGGCTTAATGCGCGTGCTTGTTATCAATGACCGGGCAGGACTTTACAAATAAAAGGGGATGTTAAAACAGTCCGGATTACAAAAAGGAAAAATAACGGCACATTTTGGGGTAACCATGTACGCCTTCGAGTATCCCAATGCTCTGCCGCTTTGTCCATTCCAAGCAATTTTTCCTATCCCCTAAACAGGGGCTGTAGAAAAACAAAAAAGTTTTTTTACAGTCCTTTTTGCGTCTTAAAATTTTGCTCTATGTTCGTTTCAGCCGGCGGACTTTTCAGCGGTAATTATTTTTGCACCGGCGGCGCATCGCCGGGAGGTACGCCGAATTCGGCGATATGGGCATGGGCGGCGGCACACAATGACATTTCGGGATTTTTACTGCCTGAGGAC
>JAQXUJ010000174.1 GCA_029219925.1 Clostridiales bacterium
TGCAACGTTGAATACATATTATGTGACAGAGCTGCGAGGATATGACAATTGGGAAATGGTGGCGGCATGCCCATATTTTGATGTATTTTCAACGACAATCATAAATTGGAGTCTGCCGGAAAGCTTTTTCAAGGACATTACCGAGAGAACTGTAGCGATGGCGAAAAAATACGGTAAGGAATCGGAAAGATGGCTTATGGGGTACAACAAACGTCCGGCTGACTTTGCGCAGATTGATAAGGTTGTTGACATGTATGAGAAGCTTGGCGTAGACCGTCTTGCCACGTGGACATATCGCGGCGGATACGGCACATCGGTAGCAGCTGAAGATCCTATTGAGCTTTGGGACAATATTGGAAGAAATTACAAAAGAGTTTTAAAGAAATGATTACAGAAAATTATTTAAATAATATAATTGCAATTTTAAATAAAATTAAGGAAACGCAAAAGGAAAAAATGCTCCTTGCATCGGAAATGATTGGGGAGACAATTAAAAATGACGGCATAATATATTTATTTGGCTGTGGACATTCCCATCTTGTTGCGCTCGATTGCTTTTACCTAGCAGGTGGTCTTGCAAATGTCAGTCATATGCTAGACTGCGACCTTATGCTACATAACGGAGCTGCAAAAAGCAGCAAGATGGAAAAAATGCATGGCATTGCAGAGGCTGTATTTGAGAGATATTGCATTACGGACAAGGATTTGCTTGTTGTAATATCGACGTCGGGAAAAAATGCTGTTCCGGTTGAGATGGCAAAAACAGCAAAAAGAAACGGCATAAAAAATATTGCAGTGGTGTCTTCAGCATACTTTAATGATAAAAAAGATACTCCCATGCTGTATGAATATGCGGATATTTATGTAGATAATTGTGTTCCTCACGGAGATGCCGTAACAGAAATATCGGGTGCAAAAACAAAAATGGGCAGTGTGTCTACTGCGGCAAGTTCATTTGTACTTCAATCAATACTCATGGAAGGGGCTGACTTGGCGGGAAACTGCAATTTTGAAATCCCGGTTTATATGAGTGGTAATGTAAATGGCGGAGCGGAATTTAACGATGTACTTATAAAAGAATACAGGAATAGAATTAAACACTTATAAAAAAGAAGGGAGGAGATGATTTGGCACACAAAGTTGCGGTTATAGGCATATGTGGAATTTCGGTTTTTATTAATCTTTCACGATTCCCACAAAAGGGCGAGACCCTTGTTGCAGACAGCATGTTTGAGGAAATAGGCGGAAAAGGAATAAATCAGGCAATTGCAGCTTGTAGAATGGGAGCAGATGTTTCTTTTCTTGCAGCAATAGGCGATGATTCTGCCGGAAATGAATGTAGAAATATTGCTGAAAAAAATAATATTAATGCTCATTTTAAGGAAAAAAAAGGCAAAAGGACGCCTATTGCGTTTATTCTTACGGATAAAAAAGGAGAAAACTGTGTTACGGAGTACAAAAGTGCGGAACTGTGCAGTGATGATGTTCTGGCTTTTGAGGAGTATATTGCAGCAAGCGATATTTTGCTGCTTCAGCAGGAGGTTCCGCCGGAGGTAAACGAAACAGCTTTAAAGATTGCAAAGACGCATGGTGTCCGTGTCGTATTGAATCCGGCGCCGGCGCGTGAAGAAGATAACGGATTGACAGACAGCGTATTCGCAGTAACACCAAATGAAACGGAAGCGAAGTCAATAAGTTCGCAAAAATATGAAAACTGCATTGTAACACTTGGTTCAAAGGGCTGTCTTATCAACGGTGAAATCGAAATTCCGTCAATCGATGTAAATGCAGTCGACACCACAGGTGCCGGAGATACATTTAACGGTGTTCTTGCGGTATGTATAGCAGAGGGAATGGACTTAAAAAAAGCATGCAATTATGCTGTGACGGCATCAGGAATAAGTGTGAGCAAAAGGTATGTGTTAAATTCTATACCGTACAGAGATGATATAGAAAGGATAATGAAAAATGAATGATTTTGGCTATTATAACAGCCTGCTGGATAACTTCAAAAAGGTAAACGATACGCAAGGAGAAAATATAAAAAAGGCGGCAGAACTTATGTGTAATGCCATCGAAAATGACAGGCTGATAAATGTTTACGGCGGTGGCGGACATACAACCCTTTGCATGGGCGAGATGTTCTTCCGTGCCGGCGGATTATCATGTATTAATCCGATAATGGAAACGGGTTTATCCGTATTTAATCAGGCTTTAAAATATCTGGAGCTGGAAAGAACAGTTAATTACGGAAGTGCAATTTTAAAGTATTATGATTTGAAAAAAGATGATGTACTTATAATATTCCACAATATCGGAATAAATCCTGCCACAATAGATGCGGCGGAAGAGGCTAAGGCAAGAGGCGTAAAAATAATAGCGGTCTCAAGTTCGGCATGGCAGAAGGAAATGCCGGCGGAGCATTTTATAAGACATCCGAACAAGAAAAACCTGTTTGATTATGCCGATGTATGTATAGATGATTTCAATCCGGTAGGCGATGCGGTTGTAACAGTTCCCGGACTTGATACACCTATTGCGCCGGTATCAAATATAATTGATTTTTACATTGCACATCTTCTTGAGATAGAAACGGTTAAACAATGTATTGACAGAGGGTTTGTCCCGCCGGTATGGTCGAGTGCAAATACACCGGGCGGCGATGAAAAAAATGCGGCATATCTTGAAAAATATAAGCCAAGAATTAAAATGCTTTAAGGAGGACTTTGATATGAATAAATTACAGGAGAAGCTCGACTTCTTAACGGAAAAATACTCAGTTGACGTAAAGGCGATCCTAAAAAACAACAGAACTGTTATTATAGATGGTGAGGAATTGCCTATATTGGCACATAGAAGTGACAGAAGAATTATTGAACTTAAAAATATTGTTAATAACGGTACGCTTTACGGAATAAGCGTAATGAGAACTGCGCGGATAACGAAAAAAGGGACTGATATATATGATGAGTTATACAGAGAACTGGATATCTGTCAATATGTACTGCAAAAAAAGATAAAGTCAATAATGGTTATGGAAAACGGAAATGTGCTAAACGCTAT
>JAQXUJ010000175.1 GCA_029219925.1 Clostridiales bacterium
ACAATTGCCTGATCAAATTTTCTAAGGTCAAGTCCCGTAAGCTTGTATATTTTTTCCAGCCTGTACACTAAGGTATTCCTATGTACAAACAGCTGGCGTGATGTTTCGGACACGTTAAGGTCATTTTCAAAGAATTTATTAATGGTTAGTATTGTTTCTGAATCCAACAGAGATATATCTCCCTTTTTAAATACTTCCTGTAAAAACAGCTCACAAAGCTTTATTGGCAATTGGTAAATCAATCGTCCTATTCCGAGATTATCATAATTCAAGATGGATTTTTCTTCATCAAATACCTTTCCAACCTCAAGAGCAATCTGCGCCTCCTTATAAGAAGTATTCAGCTGATTAATATTTTCCGATACCGAGCTGACGCCTACCAAAATACTCATCATTGTTTCGGAATGAACAGTATCCAAAATCTGCCTTGCTATAGCATTGATTGATTCCGAGTCATAATCGCTGCCAAGCTCCTTAATAAGAACAATATTGCAGCTGTCAATGTTAATTACAAAATCCTTTTCCTTATCCGGAAACATATTGCGTATTACTTCATAAATACCCACTTCTCCCTTTTTAAGCACCTTTATATAGAATACCGCTCTCGGAACCTCAACCTCAACGTGCAGTTCCAGCGCCTTTTGGTGCAAATCAAAGGCAAGCATGTTATCAAATATAATATTCTGCATAAAAATGGTCTTGTCGTACTTTTCATCATAATATCGGCGCACATTATTTGCCGCCACTGTTATTGCATTGCAGCAATATCGGGAAATCTCATCTGTACCCTCAACATAAACGATATATTCCGGATACGGTTTACCTTCAATTAATCTTACGGTATAACCCTCTCTCACGAACAGCTTATCATTATCGGAAACCGCATTGACAAGCTCCTCCACAACGTCTTCCGAAATCTCCGGACCGTTTGCAGCCAGAACAAGACCGGTCGCATCAGCGATACCAAACTTCTTTGGAAAAACATCTGCCATTTGCTCAACGATATCCTGAAAAGCTTTACTTATCATAATCATTCCTCCATGAAATACATCTACATTCTTTTCTATTATATCATATAAATTCAGAAATGTATAGTTTTTTTTACTAAATTTTTAAAAAAAAGTTACAATTTATTCAAAAAATTGTATATTTACTACAAAAAGGTCAAAAAAGAACCGCGGTAAATATCTCTACCGAGGTTCTAAGCTAATGATTTATTTAAGCTTTGCAGTCTTATCCTTATTAAAATATTTTGAAGTTTCAGCAGCCACAATTCCGCTGAGAGCAAGAAGTGCCACAAGGTTCGGCAGCGCCATAAGACCGTTAAGTGTATCAGCAATATCCCACATAAGCGTACCTGAACCAACAGAGCCCACTACGCAGAATAAAATAAACAACACTTTATAAATCAATTTTACAACTTTATTATTGTTTGCGATATATGAAATGCATGACTCCCCATAATAACTCCAGCCGAGAATTGTTGATAAAGCGAAAAACAGCAGGCTTATTTGAATAATTGTTCCTCCGGCCGTACCGGGAAGTATCTCGTTAAATGCTGCAACTGCCGCTGCGCCCTTTGACGAAAAAGCGTCAAGTCCTCCGTCGGCTTCAAGAATCCCGGAGAGGATTACTGCAAGAGCCGTAATTGTACATATTACTATTGTATCTACAAATACCTCAAAAACTCCCCACATAGCCTGTTCGGCAGGCTCTTCGGCAGAGGATGCAGCATGGGCAATAGGAGCGCTTCCCAGACCAGCCTCATTGGAAAATACTCCGCGGGCAACTCCCTGACGCATAGCAACCATAATTGCATATCCGAAAATTCCGCCTCCGATTGACTTAAATGAAAAGGCACTCTTGAAAATTTCACCGAATGCATATGGAATATCGGTAATTCTGATAGCAATAACACCGATTCCGGCAAGGATATAGAACATCGCCATGAAAGGTACAAGATACGAAGTAACCTGTCCTATACGCTTTACTCCGCCAATAACCACAATTGCCACGATTACGGCAAGAATTATGCCGGTAACAAGTGGCGATACACCGAAAAGTCCCTTCATGGCGCCGGCAATTTCGTTTGACTGTGCGATATTTCCGATACCAAAGCTTGCAAAGCCGCCTAAAACCGCAAATATAACGGCAAGCCATTTCCAGCTTTTGCCTAACCCATTTGTTATGTAATGCATCGGTCCGCCGTGGAACTGACCCTTATCGTCACGTTCTCTGAACTTAACCGACAGCGCTATTTCCGCATATTTCGTGCACATTCCGAAGAATGCAGACACCCACATCCAGAAAACCGCACCCGGTCCGCCGGCAAAAATTGCACCCGTTACCCCGGCTATATTTCCTGTTCCGACAGTGCCGGCAAGGGCGGTGGTAACCGCCTGAAAAGGCGAAAGATTTTCCCCGTGATCCTTTTTCTTATTTTCGAACAGTGAGCCGATGGTATTTTTCATAATAAACCCAAATTTTCGTACCTGTATAAAGCCCGTTCTGAAGCTCAGATAAATTCCCGTTCCAACTAAAAGTACAAGCATTACAGGTCCCCAGGCAAAACTGTTTACGGCAGCATTCACCTTCTCGACTATTTCAATAAACTTTTCCATAAAAACTCCGTTCCGCCGCCCCTGCTCCGGCTTTAATATTATTTTTTCTATAGACAGGGTAATTGGTGATAAGAATATTAACTGCCGCAGTCGGCTGCCGACAGTCTGAAATTATTTGTCTGCGCAAAAAAAGGATAGTGTCCCAATCTCTGTTCCTAAATCGTTCCACTTTCCGCAAAAACAAAATAGGAAGCGCATAAAAAGCACTTCCCTCACACACAAAAAAATCACGCACACCCTTCCCTATGTATATGGATGCATTGTCACTTTCTGTCCTTTTGCCTGAGAGATTGGTAACTCCTTACCGTACACCTTCGGCGCCCGTCTTTGACGAGCCTCTCCAGAGAGTACCTTTTCCTTTTACCGCGAAACACGCATATTACGGCAGAAATGTAAACGTGGGCCGAAAAATCCAACCGTAATCCTTTAATCGATACAAATACACATTTTGTATCACAACGACAAAAATTATATCATATATTTTCCATTTTTTCAATAGTTTTTTACATATTTTTATTTGACTTGACAGTTTTTTTGTAATATAATAATTACATAATGATTTTTTAAGGAAGAAATTATGGAGAAAATATTAATTGACGGATTTAAACAATTTAAATTAGACGTATCTGACAGGCAAATTATGCAGCTTACAGAGTATGCAAGGCTATTACAGGATTGGAATAATAAAATCAATCTCACTGCCATATGCAGTGATGAGGGCATTGCCACAAAACACTTTTTGGACAGTGCATCAGCCCTGTTGACCGGTCATGTTCAGGGAAAGGTAATCGATGTTGGAACAGGAGCGGGGTTTCCGGGGCTTGTACTCAAAATTCTCAAGCCGGACATTGAACTGACTCTCCTTGACTCTTTGAACAAGCGCCTGAATTTTCTAAAAGCCGTATCTGAGGAGATTGGTACAGATGCAGAATTGGTTCATGCTCGTGCCGAGGACGGCGGAAGATTGTACCGTTCCATGTATGATACAGTAGTGGCTCGCGCCGTTGCAAACATGACTGTTTTATCTGAATTGTGTATTCCCTTCCTAAAGGTGGGCGGATACTTTCTTGCTCTTAAAGGTCCTCTTGCCGACGAAGAGCTTGAGGATGCAAAACGTGCCATCTATATACTCGGCGGTGAATTATCGGAGGTTTTCTCTGTAAAAATACCGTTTACCGACCTTAATCATAAAATAATTATTATAAAAAAAGTGCGACAAACTCCCCAGCAATATCCCCGAAAGCCCGGGGTTGCGACAAAAACTCCTATCGGAAATTGCTATAATTTAAAAAAAAAGCCGACAAAATAATCTTTGTCGGTTTTTTTGACGAACGTTTTTTCTTTCCTTGTCCCAAAAATATGTTATAATTCAATTAGTAAGGCGGTCTACGATAACAATATATGTATATGTGCGTCAGCTCCTTGATATGTGTACATTTACTCCCCCAAACCAATTCCGGACCGTCTTACGCCTTCCAAATCATTTACGAAAGGATAATTTAATATGCAAGTTTTTAAACCAAAGGAAAGAGAAAATATGAAGGTAGTAAGTATTCCCCTGAGCAGCATTTTTCCAAATCCTGCACAGCCGAGGAAATATTTTGACTCAATCAGTCTGGAGGAACTTACCTCATCTATAGAGGAATTTGGGGTTTTACAGCCCATTACGGTCCGTAAAATACGAAAAGGATACGAAATTGTAGCCGGAGAACGCCGATTCCGTGCAGCCGAAAACGCAGGTCTTGATACTATACCGGCAATTATACTTAACATTGACGAAAAGCGTTCGGCACTTTTAGCTCTTCTTGAAAATTTACAGCGCGACGACCTGTCATTCTTTGAAATTGCAGAGAGCTATCAAAGTCTTATAAGGACTCAGGGAATGACCCAAGAGGAAATCGCAAAAAAACTGGGAAAATCCCAGTCAACGATAGCAAATAAACTACGACTTTTACGTCTTTATCCGCGTACAAAGCGGCTTATTCAAGAATATTCTCTGTCAGAACGCCACGCCCGCGCTCTGCTGCATTTAACGGATGAGGAATCGCAGCTGCTTGCTGTACGTACAATAAACGAAAAAAAACTTAACGTTTCGCAATCGGAAGAGCTGATAAAGAAAATGCTGAAGTCACATACGTCCTCATCACAGAAATTTAGGCTGAAAAGCTTTCAGGATATTCGTGTGTTTACTAATACGATACGCCGAGCGCTGGATATTATGCGCGACGGCGGCGTAGATGCGGATATGGAAACCAATTCCTTTGATTGGGGAATTGAATATGTCATAAAGGTCAAGAACGAATAGCATATTTCACTTTTCTAAAATATGAAAATGCTTTGCTATACTGACAACCCTCTCTCCGGCGACAATAATATGGTCAACCAGTCTAACATCGACAAAATTCAGTGCAAGCTCTATTGTCTTGGTTATGTACAAATCCTCCTTGGAAGGAATAGGGCTTCCGCCGGGATGATTATGCGCTATTATCATGTACGGATAGCGTTCGTTTACAGCGAGTTTGACGACTTCTCTCGGATACAGCGGAGTTGCATTAACCGTTCCCTGCGACATCTTTTTAACCTTGCGCACAACACAATCCTTGTCCAGGAGAAGAACATATGCAACTTCATTTGTGTGACCGTAAAATAGATTTTTTACGTATATATTGATATTTTCGGGTGTGAGCCTTGCGTTTGCAATATTATTAACGCTGTTAATATACTTATTTGCCGAAGCAAGGATAATCTTAAACAAAAGCGCAGAGTGCTCACTGAGTCCTTCTATTTGCTCGAGATTTTCAATGTCAGCCTCAAGAATATCTTTAAACGAACCGAACTCGTTTATCAGATCATGCGCCATTTCATTTGTGTTCTTCATCGGGATTGCATAAAAAAGTATCAACTCCAAAAATTCATGATCTTCCAGTGCATCAAGACCATATTTCATGAATTTTTCTTTTAGACGCTTTCTATGAAATTTATGCGGATTTTCTTTTTCTGCCCCCACAGTTTCACCCCGTTTTCATTATCAATAACTAAATTATACCATGATTTCAGGTTGTTGTAAATAGTGTGTAGTAAAAAAAGAGAACCATATGGCTCTCTTTTATCAATTTATCGGCTAAATCAGTTGATAATTGTCAGTTCTGTTTCCTTATCGAAGAGATGAATTT
>JAQXUJ010000176.1 GCA_029219925.1 Clostridiales bacterium
ATTCCGCCGAGTGCAGTGCCGACTAAGGTAAGCATACGCTTTTCCTGCTTTGCCTTGACCGCGCATGGAAGAAGGTTCAGCTTTTTATTTGATTTATTCATTATATTCTCCGTTCCGCCGCGTATAGCGGCTTAAATTCACACAAAAAAGAAGCAATATGTGTACTCCAAGCATTGAAAAATGGTGAGATGCGCCGCTTATTTTTGTGTAGTTATATAAATGGATTAACCGCAATACCGACTGCATTTGCATATTCGCGGTCAATATCCGGCTCAAAGCATACGACAAAGTCCCTGCCCTCTTTTTCCATAATGCCGCGAAAGTCAATGACGCTGCATTCAATTTTCATTTTATCCTTTACAGCCTGTTCAAAACCGAATATCGGGCGGCCTGTTAAGAATATCTTAGTAATCGTGATCCCGTTTGTTTCACAAAGGTCGGCAATACGGCTAAGTTCATTTAAAATATTAGCATTTACCCTCTTTACTATATCAAAGTACAGCATTTCATCAAGCGTATCAAAATATTTGCTGTGTGCTGTCAAAAGCGGCTTGCATCCTATCTTTTCAAGAGCCTCGCATATCTCCGGCTTTCCGGCGCTTTGCTGTGCGCGAAATATTTCATCCTCATAGCTTGAGCGACCGAGCCCGATAAGGCGCGAATAAACTGCAACGCCGTCGGATATCGCCGCAATGCGCATACTGCTTTTGCCGAAATCTACCATAAGGCGGTTGGGATGTTCATATTCGTCATAGAACAGCTCGGACAAATTTATCTGCGCATAGATACTGCTGACAACCGAAATCACCTTCAATCCGCAGGTTAAAAACTCCGACACCAATTCATTATCTATGCTCTTGGCAGCTGCTGCCATAAGGCAGTAGCGGATCGTATCGCCCTGCTCATCGCGTTTGCCTAAATATGCATAGTCGATCTCATGCGTTGCCGGAGAAGCTTTTGCAAAGCCTTCCTTTTCTATTGCCTTATCAATATCAGACTCCTTAATATTTTTCATACTGATGATCTTGTTCTCGGTATATGCTCCGGGCAGAATAATCACAACATTTTTCTGTCCTGCGCCGGAGGTCACACTGCGAACACGGCGGGCAATTTCTGCAAAGCTTATCACGCCGCCGACGCTCGTATCAAAGCTTGACGCAGATGTTATGTATATGTTCCTTGCCTCATATTTAACCTCCAGCACCTTTGTGCGGAAGGTTCCGATATCAACTATGACTCTGTTTTGTTTTATGATATTATTCTTAATCAGTAGATCCATTAAAATTTAAAACCTCCAATAATCACAATATTTCTGTCAATTCATTTTCATCTACCAGCTCCAGTAGCTTTAAGGAATAGTCAAGCGCTTTTTGCGTATCGCGCTTATCCTTTTTATAGAAGGCATAAAGGAAAATGATGTCACCGTTTTCTCGTTCGCAGTAAATTACGCGCACCATTGTTCCTCCGGCTTTCATGCGAAGCTCATAAAGCGCCTTATATTTTTCAATGCTGAAATGCTTCACATACGGCTCACATAAAACCGGCTTACCGTTTCTGATAAGACCGAGCAGGAACGAAAACTTTTTCTTAACCTTAATATCAGCTTTTTCCAAAAATGCGCTTATACTTTCTTTTCCTTCTTTTGAGTAAAATATCCGCCTCAAATATTCACCCCCAATCCTTTCTGCAAAAGAAAAAAGGAACCTCCGATAAAATTTCCGAAAGTTCCTTTTCGCATTGAACATATTTTTTGATGATACCATTATATCACGGTCTGATTCTAAAGTAAATAAAACGTTTCTAAAATATGACTATAAATTTATTAAAAAATATTTTTCTGATGCAGAAATAATTATTTCATGCTCTCTAAAACGCTCATAAAATCTTTTGTGGTATAGCCCCAAAGAATTGAGCTTAAGGTTGATATTGCATCTTTCCTCCAATTGTATAAAGTCTGGCACGAAATCGGACCTGTGTACTCCTCAACCTTTGCAATAATTTCATCAACCGTTTTAAAGGGCTTGTCTGAGAGGTAGGAATAATATATGACCCAATAGTATTCCTCGCCATTTTCGTGTTTGCGGCGCATAAGGCTGACCGCAGAATCAACAATAGAGAGCATCTTCTTGTTTCTCTCCATTGTCCGAGCTTGCTCGGCAATATCCGTTCCGGCAAGGTCAAAACCAGCCGCGTATGACATATCGAGAAATTCAGCCATCTTGCAGCCTGTTTCAAACTCAAAATTCATTTCTGCCTGAATAGCAGATACTTCTATACTCCATACCACTTCACGATACTTTTTCAGCAGCAGCTCGGTGTTGTGGTACAGATACTTTTCTCTTTCCTGTCTTTTCTGATTATTCATTGCTATGTATTCTCCTTTAGCACGAAAAAAGAGCATTACCTTTGTTGTAATACTCTTTTAGTATTTGGTTTTTATGCTGCGCTCAGCCTTTTTACATCTTGTGTTGCCTGCAAAATCTCCAGAGCCTTTGCCGCATATGCAAGGTTTCTATCGGTATCACGCCTGTTCGTTTTATAGAAGGCGTGCAGGAGATAGATATTATCATCCTCTTCATAAAACATAATACGGACGTATTTTCCGTCAGCCTTAAACCGCAGTTCGTAAAGCATGCTGTATTTATTTATTGAGATATGCTTTATATATGGCTCGGACAGATTTCCGGTTTCTCCAAGAACATATCCGATACAAAACAGAAATTTTTTACGTACCTTTTCGCTTGAATTGTTTATGAAGTCCTCGACCGGGACTTTGCCGCCTTTTTTGCAGTAGTATATCTTCCTCATATGTTTCCCCCTTTGTATTGTTCCAGAAATGACAGTATAGCGTTTTCCATTTCCTTTGGTGTGTCAAATTTTCCTGAGTACTTTTCAAGCTCACCTTTTGAAAAGTATACATATTCCTCTTCATGCGATTCGGCAAGATTTAAAATTGTAATGATATCTGCACGGGAAAGCTCACGCTTTTGATGCTCCAGCCGCAGATTTGCCGCACGCCTTTTATCAATGCCGCACAGCTTTTCTGCAAACACCACATCATATACGATTTCCTGCTCAGATTTTGAAAGATATGAAAGCTCTACTGCAATTTTCTGCTTGAGCTTCTTTTCATCGATCATATCAAGCAGGGTTTCGGTCAGTTCATTAAATCTCAGATAGTTATATACGCTGGACTTTGAAACATGAAATTC
>JAQXUJ010000177.1 GCA_029219925.1 Clostridiales bacterium
AACGATACGGCTGAACACGTTACGAACAAAAACGCTGTTATCATTTCTGCCGATACAGTTGTATATGACGACGGAAAAATTCTCGGCAAGCCGGAAAATGAAGATGACGCCTATAATATACTGAAAAGTCTCTCGGGACGTTGTCACAGCGTTTTTACAGGCATATGTGTGATGCGCAAGCGGGACATGTTTGCTGTTTGTAAAAACGTCGAAACAAAGGTGTTTTTCAAAGAGCTGACTGATGAGAATATTCGTTCATATATTTCCACCGGTGAACCGATGGACAAGGCAGGCGCATACGGCATACAAGGACTGGGTGCACTCTTAGTTGACAAAATTGAAGGCGATTTTTTTAATGTAGTGGGACTGCCGGTAGGAAAACTTGCAGAGGTTTTGAAGGAAGAGTTTGATTATGATATGTTTAAAGGAGAATAGTTGATGAGATTCAGAGCTTTTGATTTGGGGAGCAGCGTATGTATTGATTTAGGAACTGCCAATACATTAGTATACATTAAGGGAAAGGGAATTGTTGTACGTGAGCCGTCGGTAGTTGCAATTGATAAATATAATCAAAAGGTTCTGGCGGTGGGAAATGATGCGGACGAAATGCTTGGCAGAACGCCGGAAAATATTGTAGCAATACGTCCAGTGCAGGACGGTGTCATAGCAGATTTTGAAATAACAGAAGCAATGATGAAAAGACTTCTGCATCTGGCGCTCGGCAAGCGCGGCAGTCTGTTCAAGCCTAAGATTACCGTATGTGTTCCATCAGGAGTTACAAATGTCGAAAAGCGCGCCGTTATTCAGGCACTTACGCTTGCGGGGGCAAAATCGGTGACCTTGATTGAGGAATCAATGGCGGCGGCTTTGGGCGCAGGCATTGACGTGATGAAGCCTGCCGGAAACATGGTTGTTGATATAGGCGGCGGTACCTGTGAGGTGGCGGTGGTTGCCCTTGGCGGTGTAATTGCATCCAGATCTATGAGGGTTGCGGGCTGTGCGCTTAATAATTCCATAATTAATTATGTTAAAAGAAAATATAATCTGACAATAGGCGATAAAACAGCTGAGGAAATCAAGCTTGAGCTTGGATCTGCTCTGCCATATGCCGACGAAGGCTGCTATGAGGTCCGCGGACGCGACGTTGTTACCGGACTGCCCAAAAATGTCCGTATTTCTGCCGGAGAAGTGCGCGAGGCTATGTCCGGGAACATAAACTACATTATTGAAGAAATACGTGATACGCTGGAAATTACGCCGGCGGAGCTGACGGCTGATATTCTGGAAAACGGAATTACTATAACCGGCGGCGGAGCTTTGATAAAAAATATTGACAAGGCAATAGAAACAGCCATCGGAGTACCGGTGAAAATTGCCGATGCGCCTCTTGACTGCGTTGTTTTAGGTACTGATATGGCTGCTCAAAACAGCGATATACTGATGCGGTCGCCTATTGCAAGAAGAAAATAAAACGTGAGGTTTTGTGAATGTCATTTCTAAAGAATAAGTTTTTTAAAATAATATTTGCCCTTGTAATATCCATCTGTATAATCACAGTAGCTGCGCAATTCGGGGGAAATCCTGTTTCCGACGCTGTTAATACCGTTCTTTCGCCGGTATATAGCGGTGTCGAAAGAATTATTGCGCCCGTGCGGCATTTTGTCGGATATGTCAGAAAAGCACCCTCATACGAAACCGAGATCGAGTCATTAAAAAAAGAAATAACCTCTCTTAAGATTGAAAATAAAAGCAGGGAGGACTATATAAAGGAGAACAGGCGTCTTAAGGAACTTCTTGATTTAAAGGAAGGACTGGCAGAATATGAAACAGTAACTGCGCGAGTTGTTTCTTATGAGCCCAACAGCTGGTATGATACTTTCATGCTTAACAAAGGGACAAAAAGCGGAATAAAAAACGGAGATATAGTTATTACCAACCTCGGTGCAGTGGGCAAAATTGTTGATGTAGGTTCAAACTGGGCGAAGGTATCAACCATTTTGAACACGTCGGGTGCAGTTGGCGTCAAGCTTGCAAGAACCGGCGATGTCGGCGTAGTAAGCGGTGACGCAAGCCTTGCCGAGGACAAGCAATGCCGGCTTGAATATCTATCTAATGATAAAACTCTGATTAAGGGAGATATTCTTCTTACCTCCGGGCTGGGCGGTGTATATCCGCCGGACCTTGTGGTCGGAAGAGTGGTTGATATTAAAAAGGACAGTGCCGGAAATCTTGAATACGGTGTTGTTGAGCCGGGGGCAGATTTTTCCTCGCTTTACGAGGTGTTGGTTATTACATATGACAAATCCGCAGACGAAGAAAATAAGTAAATTCAGGGGAGCGGTTACAACGTGAAGCTTGTTAAAAATATAAAATACATTTTATCGGTACTTTTTGCGTTGCTTATTGATTTTACCATGGCGAAATACCTTAAAATCGGTGGTGCAATGCCGCAGCTTATGTTTTGTTTTTGTATAATGTGCGCAGTATTCGAAAGGGAATTTTCGTATGTCTGTGCGGCGGCAATTGCGGCAGGAGCAACGGCGGACATGCTATCGGGTCACGGATTTGGTACATATACGCTTACCTTCTGTCTTTCTGCTCTTGTGACCTTTGCCGTTCGGGACAAAACATTTTCATCAAAGGCACTTTTTTCGGCCGTTGATGTATTCGTTCTGACTGTATTGTCGCAGCTGATTTATTATTTATTCCATATTAATGACGCAGCCGGATCGTTTTGGCGGCTGTTTACGTCTGTTATACTATCATCAGCGCTGTACAACTGTGTCGTATGTATGATTTTTTTCAGAGCCATGAGGTGTCTGTTTGCTGAAAGGAGGTAGTTTTGTGGTATCAAAATGGCGGTTGCTTGCAGTAAAAATTATGCTTATACTTATGATAGGCGCATTGGTATGGCGGCTTTATGACATGCAGATTGTCAACGGAGAAGGATATAAAAATCTTTCCGATCAGCGGATTTCCGCAAATATTACCGAAAAAGCCCCTCGCGGAGAGATAACGGACCGAAACGGAAAGGTGCTGGTTACAAACCGCAAGGGATATTCTATTAAGCTTCAAAAAACAAGCATTCAGGATACCGAGTTTAATGCAATGCTTTTGAAGCTTTTTAATATTCTGGACGAGGATGGGTACGAGATGCCCGATACCCTGCCTATCACTCAGACGTCTCCGTACAGCTACACCTTTGCTGATGATGCGGAAAAAGAAAAATGGTTTGAAAACAACAAGAAGCTTACGGCGGATATGTCCGCAGACAGCGTACTGGAATATTATAAAAAGTCATTCAATATTGATGAAAATACCGACGAAATGTTGTCAAGAAGGCTTATAGGTGTTCGTTATGCTATAAAACAGTCGGGATTTTCCATAAACTCTCCGTATGTGCTTGCAGACGATGTTTCAGCAACGGTCGTTTCAAAGATAAAAGAAAGGCAGGAAGAGTTTGACGGAATAACTGTAACTCAGGATTATTTCCGTGAGTATACAAGCGGAACAATGGCGGCTCATATTCTGGGCAGAATCGGAAAAATATATACCGAAGAATATGAGGAGCTTTCCCAAAAAGGTTACGGCATGAATGACCTTGTGGGCAAGCAGGGAATAGAAAAAATATGTGAGGACTATCTGCGCGGAACTGACGGGAGTCGCAATGTATATTACGGGAAGGACAGCCGTCTAATCGGAGATGAAACAAGTATTCCCGCCGTACCCGGTGATTATGTTGTTCTTACTATTGATTCGAATTTACAGAAAGCTGCTGAAGAATCTCTTGAAAGAAATATAAAAAGAATTGCGGAGGAAGGCAGCGGTAAGGAACGTAAGGGTGCCGAGGCAAATGCCGGCGCTGCAGTTGTGCTTGACATAAATACCGGCGATGTTCTGGCTCTTGCCACTTATCCCACCTATGATCCCCAAAATTTTTCCGAGCAGTATAATGCTTTGCTGGAAGACAAAGCTAAGCCGCTTTGGAACAGAGCAATAAGCGGAACATACACTCCCGGTTCAACCTTTAAACCGCTCACAGCAATTGCTGCATTGTCAACCGGCGCCGTAGGGGTAAATGAAAAAATTACCTGTGAAGGAGTATATAAGTTTTATGAGGACTATCAGCCCAAATGCTGGATATGGAGCGAACAGAAAAAAACACACGGCTCAATAGACGTGTCGCAGGCAATAGTAAACTCCTGCAACTATTTCTTTTATGAAGCGGGAAGGCGAACAGGAATTAATGCAATTGATGAATATGCAAAAAAGTTCGGTCTTAACGATAAAACCGGTATTGAATTGACTGAAGAGGTAAGCGGTAACGTTTCAAGCCCTGACTATAAAAAAACATTGTTTCAAAATGCGGAGGATAAAAAGTGGGTGGCGGGCGACACTATACAAACTGCAATCGGTCAATCTTTTTCCGCCTTCACTCCTATTGAACTGGCAAACTATTCCGCAACAATTGCCAACGGCGGTACACGCTATCGTACGCATATAATTAAGAGTGTTCATTCCTCTGCGGATGGCAAACTGGTTTATGAAAATAAGCCGTTTGCAGAAGAAAATGTAGAAATATCCGAGGATATTTTAAATGCTGTCCGTCAGGGTATGCGCGGAGTTACGGATGAAGGATCGGCCAAACAAATTTTCGGAGGATACCCTATAGAGGTAGGTGGAAAAACCGGTACAGCCCAGATTAGCAAAAAAACGTCAAATAACGCTCTTTTTGTGTCGTTTGCTCCTTTTGAAAAGCCGGAAATAGCAGTAGCGGTTGTCATTGAGCATGGATACCGCGGAGCTAATGCAGCCTATGTTGCAAGAGATATTTATGATGAATATTTCGGACTAAATAAGCAGACAGAGGCAAATAACGGTATGGAAAATTCCGCAGAAAATAACATTATCAGCGATTTATTGCCGTAATTAACAGAAATTTAGAAAAAAATATTTACAAATTTGTGTTTTTTTGATATAATATAAATATATAATGACGAATTGGAGGAAACAGCCTTGAACATCGCATGTATAGCCCATGATAAAAAGAAAGAGCTGATGGTTCAGTTTTGCATTGCATATAAAGGCATTTTAGAGAAACATTCGCTATTTGCTACCGACAATACAGGCAAGCTGATTGCAGAAAATACAGGAATGAACGTCTACAGATTTTTGTCAGGAAAACAGGGAGGCGATCAGCAGATAGGAGCCAGGGTTGCCTATAATGAAATTGACCTTGTTCTTTTCTTCCGTGATCCTATTACGCCGGAATCCTATGAGCCGGATGTTTCGGGATTGTTGAAGCTATGCGATATGCACAATATTCCTATCGCAACAAATCTTGCAACGGCGGAGGTTCTTATCCACGGACTCGACCGCGGCGATATGGATTGGCGTGACATTGTTAATCCCAAAAATACTAAATAAATCAAACGGAGCTGTTAATGCAGTTCCGTTTAATCATTTTTTATAATACGCTTATAAATGGAGGAAAAAAACATGAAATGTCCTTACTGCGGTTTTTTGGAAAGTAAAGTAATTGATTCTCGTCCTGCTGATGACGGAACATCTATAAGAAGAAGGCGGGAATGTCTAAAATGCCAGAAACGCTTTACAACCTACGAAAAGCTTGAAACAATATCCCTTATTGTAGTAAAGCAGGATAACTCAAGACAGCCATATGACAGGGAAAAAGTTCTTCGCGGCATAATACGCGCATGCGAAAAGCGGCCTATAACCTATGCGCAGATGTCGGAATTGGCGGATAAAATAGAAAGTGAGCTCTACCAGATGATGTCACGGGAAATCTCATCGACCGAAATAGGGGAAAAGGTTATGACGCATTTAAAGGAGCTTGATGAGGTTGCGTATGTACGTTTTGCTTCAGTTCATAAACATTTTTCCGATATCTACTCTTTTATGACTGCCCTTCAAGAGCTTTTAAAGGATAGATAGCAGCGGCATAATGGAGGATTAATTAATATGAACGAACGAACAATAGCGGCAATTTCTACGCCTGTAGGTGTGGGAGGAATTTCGGTGATAAGAGTCAGCGGAAGCAATGCCGTGTCCTGTGCCGACAGGATATTTAAGGGCGGGTCAAAGCTATGCGACGCCCCG
>JAQXUJ010000178.1 GCA_029219925.1 Clostridiales bacterium
CAGAAGAGGAGAGGTTTACAATGCGTTATATATGTTTGAAGATGGTGTTCTTACGGAGATAGAGCCTCCAAGAGCACTAGCGCTGGACGATTGTATTGACGAATTGCTGAAAAAAG
Organism: Clostridiales bacterium; assembly: GCA_029219925.1. Taxonomy (GTDB): domain Bacteria; phylum Bacillota; class Clostridia; order UBA1381; family UBA1381; genus UBA1738. The sequence goes on from JAQXUJ010000178.1 coordinate 117, forward strand.
GACTTAAAACGGTTTTTTTAGGTGATGGTATGCCTATATATAAAGAAAAAATAGAAAAAGGTATGGGAAGTATGGCAGCTTTTGTGCCGCAGAACCTTAATGAGCAACATGCTTCAGCTGTCGCTGAGGCGGCAAAAAATAAAATTCCAATTAATTATGGCAAGCTTGTACCTGTATATTTGAGAAAATCACAGGCGGAAAGAGAACGAGAGGAAAGAGGTATAAAACAATGTTAGCAATTGGATGTGATCACGGTGGATTTGAACTGAAAAATCATATTATTGAACATTTGAAAGAAAGAGGAGTGCAGCTCAAGGATTTTGGCACATATGATGAGACGAGCTGTGATTATCCTGACATCGCAAGAACAGTCTGTAATGCCATTATTAGCGGCGAGTGCGAAAATGGTATTTTGGTCTGTGGAACGGGCATAGGCATGTCTATAGCTGCTAATAAAGTTAAGGGAATTCGAGCGGCGTTATGTACCGATGTATACTCTGCTAAAATGACAAAACAACATAACAACTCCAATGTTATTTGTCTCGGAGGCAGAGTTACAGGCAGAGAGCTTGCTTTTTTAATTGTGGATACCTGGCTTGACGAAACATTTCTTGGAGGTCGCCATCAAAATAGAATTGATAAAATTCACTTGTTGGAAAAATGAACATACGAGAAGAGCTTTTTAAGCTGAAAGATGATAAATACAAGGCTTTTAATGGAAAGCTTATACCAACTGTATCGCCGGAGTTGATAATCGGCGTAAGAACACCACAGCTGCGAAAATTTGCAAAAGAACTGTCATTCAATGGAAGCTATGGAAATTTTCTTGAGCAACTCCCTCATAAATATTATGAGGAAAATAATCTTCATGCTTTTCTGATTGAACAAATCAATGATTTTGATTCAGCATTAACAAAAACAGAGCTGTTCTTGCCTTATATTGACAATTGGGCAACGTGTGACTGTTTTTCACCTAAAGTTTTTGCGGCAAATAAACAGGAATTGCTGCCAAGGATTTATGAATGGATTAAGTCGGAAAATACATATACCGTCCGTTATGCTATAGGACTTCTGATGAAGTATTTTCTTGATGATGATTTTAATCAAAGTTTTCTCGAAACGGTAGCAGGTATTAAATCCGACGAATACTATATTAATATGATGATAGCGTGGTATTTCGCCACAGCGCTTTCAAAACAATACAGCACTGCTTCTCAATATATAAAAGAATGCAGGCTCGATACCTGGATACATAATAAAACCAATCAAAAAGCGGTTGAAAGTTATCGTATCAGCGATGAAAAGAAAGATTTGCTTAAAAAATATAAAATTAAAGTTAGTAAATGATTACTAACTTTTTTATTTATTACATATAATATTCAAGGTGATAACGTGATTAAACTATGTAAGTATTTATATATACATTTTACAGCAATTCTATTGTTTGTTGTGTGTTTTCTTACAAGGAAACTGGAAATTTTAGCTGTGAGCTATTTGGCGATATTCATTCATGAGTTCGCTCATTTGGTTGCGGCATTATTAATAGGACTTCGTCCGTCTCATATAATTTTTTTTCCGTTCGGAGTAAATCTGAAGTTAAAAAACACTATTGTTTACAGCATTACCGATGAAATCATTTTATATTTCGCAGGACCGTTTTTAAACATATTGATGGCACTATTGGCGATACCTTTTCTAAAAAATGGGAACATTCTTTGCCGAATATTTTACCTTAACAATATATCTCTGTTCGTATTCAATTTACTGCCAATTTTGCCCATGGACGGAGGCGTTATTGCAAAAAAAATTCTTTCGCGCAGGGTGGGGAGCAGATGCGCAGAGAAAATTCTGAAATTTTCTTCGGGAATTTTTATTATGCTTTTACTTTTATCTGAAATATATATATCAATGCATCATCAATTTAATTTTACTGTTTTGTTTGCAATGATATTTCTGACAGGCAATATTTTTACTAATAAAGAAAAATATCATATCGATTTTACAAAAGAACTTATGTATTACACAAATAAAGATAATCATAAAATAAAAAAAGTAAAAACATATCTCATAAAAAATAATATTAACTATCGAAAAATGGCAGAAAATTTTGACCAAGGACATTATTATATTGTATTCCGCGAAAACGACAGGGGGAAAATAGAGGAAATTTTAACTGAACGGGAAATAATAGAGGAAATTTTAAAATAGTTTTAAGTTAGATAAATTACTCTTTATACAACTTAGATTGCTTAAAATAAAAGTATACTTCCAATATCTTCAATAAAACAATCATTTAAAGAAACCACATCTACATTATATTTTTTGCAATAATCAATTATTTGATTACAGTTTGAATGGTATTCAATATTACCGTTTACAGCCAAAATATTTTCCGCAATCAAACCTGATGCTCCACCGATAAATCCGTGGTCAAAATCTTTTAGACGGATTTTTTTATCATCCGTAAATAAAACATCAATATTATTATCGTATGCTTTATTTGCGATATTTTTATCTGAAGTTATGATTGCATTATCGCTGACCACGCATGTTGAACATTTTGCGTATCCTTGATTTGTGTTGATTATTTTTATATTGTGTTCATTATAATATTTCATAATTATCTTGTCTGTATACTTTTCGTTGCAAAACACGAAATTTCCAACTCGTGCCACATTATAAGCTATATCATAGGGGTATTTGTCTGTTAAAATACTGTTTCCGCTCACAACGGTATATTTCTTTAGAACATCTGAAAAATACCCACAAACCGTGGTTTCGGCCACAATGTTGTGGTCTGACAGTTTGTGGAGCATTATATCGGCGTGACCGCATATTGAATTATAGACAGAGGATAATTTCGGCGTTTTTATCACGTTATATCCCATACTCTTGAGAGTATTTTCCGATGCATGAGATATTCTGAAATCAACTACAACATTCATGAAATCATACCCTTAAATTCATCTTCTGAAATAACGGTAATACCCAGTAAATTTGCCTTGTCGAGTTTACTTCCGGCTTCTTTGCCGGCTAAAACGTATGTTGTTTTTTTCGAAACACTTGATGATGTTTTTCCACCGAAGTTTTCGATTATTTCCGCTGCTTCGGAGCGTGTGAAGCTGTCAAGAGTGCCCGTTAAAACAAATGTCATGCCTTCAAAACGAGTGTCGGTTTTTTCATCGGTTTCCTCTGTAAAATTAACCCCAGCCATGCGTAGTTTTTCAATCAGGGCCCTGTTCTGAGGTTCTCTAAAATAATCTGTAATACTTTCGGCCATAACACAACCTATTTCATCTATTGCTGTAAGCTCGTCCATTGTAGACTCCATAAGATTATCCATGGTTTTCATTTTTTTTGCAATTATTTTTGATGCTTTTTCTCCTACAAAACGTATTCCAAGAGCATTAATAAGCCTTGAGAGTTGCGATTGCTTAGAATTTTCTATTGCATTTATTAAATTCTGCGCTGATTTTTTTCCCATTTTATCCAGAATCTCTATATCTTCTGCTTTAAGATAATATAAATCAGCAGCATTTTTAATCAAGTTACGCTCAAGCAGTTGCTGAATGATAGCAGGACCCAAGCCGTCAATATCCATGGCGTTACGTGAAACAAAATGAATAATATTCCGCTTTATCTGCGCAGGACAAGCCGCCCCGGTACATCGGTATGCCGCCTCCCCCTCCTCTCGCACTACATGAGCGCCGCAGATAGGACATCTTTCGGGCATTCTAAAAACAGTCTCCGTTCCAATGCGATTTTCCTTTTTCACCTCTAATATTTCCGGTATAATGTCGCCCGCCTTCTGCACAACGACAATATCCCCTATTCTAATATCTTTTTCGTCAATAAAATCCAGATTATGGAGCGTTGCACGTGAAACAGTTGTACCTGCCAAATGAACAGGCTCCAATACTGCCAGGGGAGTTACCGTGCCTGTCCTTCCGACTTGAACAATAATGTCAGAAACCCTTGTTTCTTTCTGCTCCGGCGGGTATTTGTAGGCAATTGCCCACCGCGGAAATTTTGCTGTTGAACCCAAAATTTTACGCTTATTGAGATCATTTACCTTAATTACAGCGCCGTCTATGTCAAAAGACAGATTCCCCCGTTCTTCTCCTATTTCAAGAACACGGGCAAAAGCTGCTTTAATATCAGGAAAGGTATCATTATTTAATATTGTTTTAAATCCCAGCTTTCTTAAATAGCGTAACCCTTCAAGATGAGTTGTGATTTCACGTCCCTCGATTTGTTGTATGTTGAATACAAAAATATCCATTTTACGCCTTGATGCAATCTTGGGATCCAGCTGACGCAGCGACCCGGCGGCAGCATTACGTGGATTTGCAAAGGTTGGCTCTTCAAGCTCCTCCCTTTCAGCGTTAATTTTTCTGAAATTTTCCTTGGAGATATACACCTCGCCGCGAACTTCAAGATAAGGCAGTTTTTCACTGAGATGCATAGGAATAGTCATTATTGTTTTAAGATTTTGTGTTACATCCTCACCTACATTACCATCGCCTCTGGTTGAACCTCGGACAAAGTCTCCATCTTTATATTCAAGGGACACAGATAAACCGTCAATTTTGTGCTCGACCACATAATCATAATCTGAAATCGTCTCAGAGACTCTTCTGTCAAAATCATAAACTTCATCTTCAGAAAAAGCGTCCTGAAGACTTTCCATAACTACCTCATGTACAACGGGCTCAAATTTGTCCGCCGCCTTACCACCCACGCGTTGCGTCGGCGATAAAGGTGACAAATACTGCGGATATCGGTTTTCAAGCTCTTCAAGCTCGCGCAGCATTTTATCATAGTCATAGTCGCTTATTTCAGGATTATCATCAACATAATACTTCTTTGAATGATAATCCAGTAAATCGGAAAGCTCTTTAATTCTTTTTTGAATTTTATCCATTTTCTATCTCCCTACAACACTAAGATTGTCGCCGTAATATGTGGGCACATCGCCGACGATAACAGTTTCCGCAACCGGTATTTCTATTGTGACGGCTTCCGATGTAGTCTTTACCGAAGAAATGACAGAAATATTTGCTGTTGCGGATAAATATATTTTATGCTTCACCTGATTAATACCGCTGTTTACAAACTCATCGTCAAAATCAACCCTCGAAATTCCGTCTATGGAAATACGAACAGGTATTCTGTATCCCATGCCCTGTAATACAGGATAGTCTGTAAGACTTCCCACAGGTATATAAATGAAAGTTTCCCTTTCTTTTTCGGTTAACTCCGCTATTCCTGCGGAAATCATAGTTTTAAGTTTATTCATTGCAATCGTGTCAGCGGAAATTGAAGTTACAGCACCGTTTTCGTCAGTACTAATATTAACAAAATTCTGCGAATCCATACCGCTTATAATGGTTGAAATTGCGGTGTTCAGAATGTTTGTCGCACTAATTGTAGCCGCATGCGACGCCTTTTCGGCAAATACAGGCTTAAACCGCATTAAAATTGACATGGTTAGCGCGGTAAAAAGCGCAAAACATGAAATAAATGCAGTTAAAATCATTACTTTTCTAAAACCATTACCTTTACGCCCGAACACTATTTTCACACAAATCACCCTTGTGGTATAGTATGCAAAGGGCAGCATAATGGTGACAAAAGGAGTGCGTAAGGCACTCCCATGACACAAGACTTACTTTATCGCTTTTGTTCTTATTTCTTCAGAAAGCTCCGAAATAAATTCATCGATGGATTTGCTGCCTATATCTCCGTCCTTGCGTGAACGTACAGATACGGCGCCGTTTTCAATATCCTTATCGCCCAGAACAAGCATATACGGAACCTTTTCAAGCTGTGCCTCACGGATTTTATAGCCGATTTTTTCTGCACGGTCATCTATTTCTACACGGATAATACCGGCGTCTGCAAGCTTTTCCTTAATTTTCGCTGCATATTCGTGGTGTCTGTCGGCTATAGGCAAAATTTTGACTTGAACAGGAGCCAGCCATGCAGGAAAAGCTCCGGCATATTTTTCAATAAGAAGTGCAAGGGTACGCTCATAGCAGCCCAGGGAAGTTCTGTGAATAATATAGGGATGTTTTCTGCTGCCGTCTTTATCAACATATTCCATGCCGAATTTTTCTGCCAGCATCTGGTCGATTTGAATTGTTACAAGAGTATCCTCCTTGCCGTAAACATTCTTTATCTGTATATCAAGCTTGGGACCGTAAAATGCCGCTTCGCCAACACCGATTGTATACGGAATTTCAAGATGGTCAAGAATTTTTTTCATGACGCCCTGAGCCTCATCCCATTGCTCTGGTGTTCCGATATATTTCTCTTTATCATCAGGATCCCATTGCGAGAAACGATAGGTAACGTCCTCCAATAATCCCAATGTTTTCAGCACATAGTTTGTCAAATCAAGACAGCCTTTGAACTCATCCTCAAGCTGCTCAGGCGTACACATCAGATGTCCCTCGGAAATTGTAAATTGGCGTACACGGATTAAGCCATGCATTTCGCCTGACGCCTCGTTTCTGAACAGAGTAGATGTTTCGTTAAGCCGCATAGGCAAATCTCTGTAGGAGCGTCCGCGGTTCAAATAAGCCTGATATTGGAACGGGCAGGTCATGGGACGAAGGGCATAAACCTCTTTGTCCTTTTCTTCATCACCCAGAACGAACATGCCTTCCTTATAATGCCCCCAATGACCGGACAATTTGTATAAATCACTTTTTGCCATAAGAGGAGTTTTTGTAAGCTGCCATCCTCTTTTTTGCTCTTCATCCTCAACAAATCTTTGTAAAAGCTGAATTATTCTTGCACCCTTTGGGAGCATAACAGGCAGTCCCTGACCGATAATATCAACAGTTGTGAACAACTCAAGCTCTCTTCCGAGCTTGTTATGGTCACGCTTTCTTGCCTCTTCCCTTTTTTCAAGGTATTCTGTGAGTTCATCTTTTGTTTTGAAAGCTGTCCCGTATATTCTCTGAAGCATTTTATTATGTTCATCGCCGCGCCAGTAGGCACCTGTAGCGCTCAAAAGCTTAAACGCCTTGATTTTACTTGTATAATTTACATGCGGACCTGCGCACAAGTCTGTGAAATCACCCTGCCTATAAAAAGAGATCGTTGCGTCCTCCGGCAGGTCATTGATAAGCTCTGTTTTATACGGTTCATCCTTCATCAACTCAAGAGCCTCATCACGCGGCAGCTCAAACCGTTCAATTTTGAGGTTTTCTTTTGCTATTTTTTTCATTTCTGCCTCAATTTTTTCCAAATCCTCCATGGTAAAGGTGTGTTCCGAATCAAAATCATAATAAAATCCTGTATCGATTGCCGGACCAATTGCCAGCTTGGTATTCGGATACAGTCTTTTAACTGCCTGCGCCATAACATGCGAGGCGGAATGCCTTAAGGTTTGCAGTTCATTCATTTCCATTGTTTTTACTCCCTTTCAAATTTATTGACGATTTTTTTCAGTTTTCCCGGATATAAAAAACACCCCAAGAAAACTGTTCGTTTTCTTAGGGGTGCAAATACAATGCACGGTTCCACCCTAATTATGATAGAAATCATCACTCAATTACTTTTAACGTAAAGTTAAACGGCAATATCTACTGCTATTTCGATACGCAACTCCAAAGTGGTATTCATTATCCGCCCCCAAAGAAGCACTTTCAGCCGCGATGCTTCCTCTCTTATTGGTTAATGCCGATAACTACTGTCTTTTTCATCGTTTTTCAATATATATTATGACACTTTTTTATAAAATTGTCAAGGCTATTTTGTCAAAAAATCTTTTATTTCCCCAAGATTTTCAAAAATGTAATCTGCACCTGCATCTTCAAGTTCGCATTCTTCTGCATAGCCGCAGCGGACTCCCATTGAAGAAATTCCGCATTTTTTTGCACCTATAATATCCTGCCTTCTATCGCCAATCATCACAGCCCGTGATAAATCAGTCACCGAAGCCTGCCGTAAAACCTCTGTGATTACCTCGTTCTTATAACTTCTCGTTCCATCAAGCTCTGCACCTACGGCATAATCAAAATATCGGTCAATTCTAAATTTTTCTATTATACGCTTAGCATAAACATATGGCTTTGATGTGGCAAGAGCAACGACTTTTCCGTTTCTTTTAAGAGCGCTTAACAGCTCCTCTGCTCCATCAAGCAGCGAATTTTCATATATTCCTACATCGGAAAATCTTTCCCGGTATTTATTAAGTGCAAAAAGCGCTTGCTCGTCAGAAAAACCGTATATCTCCTTAAAGGAATCGGTAAGCGGAGGTCCAATAAACCTAAGCAGAATTGCCTCATTATTTTCTTCAATGCCAAAGGCTTTAAGGGCGTATTTAACACAATTTGTAATACCCTCCTTTGGGTCTGTAAGGGTTCCGTCCAGGTCAAACATTATTAAGTCGAACATTGTAATTTTACCTCTTTAAATATTTTTTCAGATATTTCCCCGTAAAGGAATTTTCGCATGC
>JAQXUJ010000179.1 GCA_029219925.1 Clostridiales bacterium
TGACGCAATAAATATGCTCGACAGCGGACTGATAAATGCGTGTATAATTTTCGTTCCCCATTACGATCACCCCAAATATGCCATAGAGTGTATGAGAAGAGGTATCCATGTTATGGTTGAAAAACCGGCAGGAGTTTATACAAAGCAGGTTCGGGAAATGAACGAAGAAGCTGATCGTCACCCGGAGGTTGTATTTGGTATGATGTTTAATCAGCGTACAAACTGCGTTTACAGAAAACTGCATGAAATGGTAAAATCGGGCGAATACGGCCAAATACGGCGTGTGAATTGGATTATAACAGATTGGTACCGTCCGCAGTGCTATTATGATTCGGGAAACTGGCGTGCAACATGGGTAGGGGAAGACGGCGGAGTTTTACTCAATCAGGCACCTCATCAGCTTGATATATGGCAGTGGATATGCGGAATGCCGGAGAGCGTTACGGCATTTTGCAATATTGGATTGTATCACGATGTAGAGGTAGAGGACGACGCAAGGATTATAACAAAATATTAAAAATGGTGCGCAGGGAGTTTTTATAGTATCTACCGGGGAATATCCCGGTACCAACCGACTGGAAATATCGGGATATGAAGGTAAGATTGTACTGGAAAATGGAGCGATGAAACTGTGGAAACTAAATAATTCTGTCAGCAAGATATGTAAAACATCGGAACAATTATTTACAGATATTCCATATGATTATTATGAATTTAAGCAGGAAAAGCCGGAGATAGGACACATTGGAATACTGCAAAACTTTGCTGATGCGGTTTTATATAGTACGGAGCTTATTGCTCCGGGAACTGACGGTATACATGAGCTTATGCTGTCAAACGCAGCATATATGTCTGAATGGAAAAACAATTCTGCGGTAAAACTGCCGTTTGATACAGAAGAATTTGATCAGCTGCTTGAGGAAAGAGTGAAAAAATCAAAATATATATGCCGTAAATCATGCGGAAATCCATCAGGGCTCTACAATGAAAGGTGGAAGGTTAAATGGGAATAATAAATGATAATTTTATGCTTTACAATGATACCGGCAGATATTTATACAATACATACGCAAAAAAATGCCGATAATAGACTATCATTGCCACTTAGACCCGCAGCTGATTGTGTCGGATCATAAATTTAAGGACGCATATGAATTGTTTTTGGGCGGGGATCATTACAAATGGCGGCAGATGAGATCAAGTGGGATAGATGAAAGACTGATAACAGGAGATGGGGATCGTTTTGAAAAGTGGATGGCTTATGCAAGAACCATGCCTCTGTTGATTGGAAATCCGCTTTATCATTGGACAGCACTTGAACTTAAGCGTTATTTTAATATAGACCAACCGCTGAATGAGGACAGTGCTGAGGATATATGGAACAGATGCGGCGAACTTCTCAAAGACGATAACTTTTCGGTGAGGCGGCTTATAGAACATTCAAATGTCGAACTTATATGTACAACGGATGACCCTTTTGACACTCTGGAGCATCATAAAAAGTTAAAGGAGGACGGATTTTCAGTAAAGGTGCTACCGACTTTCCGTCCGGATAAGGCGGTTGATATTGAAAAGCCTGAATTCAGAGAATATATAGAGAATACAGGCGCACATACATATGAAGAACTGCTTCAAAAACTAAGTGAAAGAATTGCTTATTTCCATGAAAACGAATGTCGTCTGTCGGATCATTCGCTAAGCTTCGTACCTTTTGCCGAGGGAAATGCGGCGCAGATATTTGAAAAGCGTATGAATGGGGGAGAACTGAGCGACAGGGAAACGGAGATATTTAAGACAGAAATACTCAGCTATTGTGCTGCGGAGTATGCAAAACTTGGCTGGGCAATGCAGATGAGCTGACAGAAATTTATTGCCGAAATATTGAGCGATGTGCAGAATACGGCATAAAGTGCATTACCTATAATTTTATGCCCGTATTTGACTGGACGCGCACTCAGCTTAACAAGGAGGCTCCCGATGGATCAACCTCTCTTGTTATGTATATGGATCAGCTGAAAAATCTCGATCCACTCAAGGATGATATAAGGCTGCCCGGCTGGGACTCAAGCTATACTAAGAACGAAGTAAGGAATCTTATAATGGCATATTCCGAATTGGGTGAGGAGGGATTATGGAAAAGCCTTAAAAAATTTTTGAAAAAGGTTATACCGACAGCGGAAAAATGCGGCGTGCAAATGGCAATCCATCCCGATGATCCCCCATATCCTATATTCGGACTGCCAAGAATTATAACCGACGAAAAAAATATAGACAGATTGCTCGGTATTGTAGAAAGCCCGGCAAACAGTCTGTGTTTGTGTACCGGTTCTCTGGGAAGCGGAAAATTTAACGATGTTACAGGACTTGTCAGAAAGTATAGTAAAATGGGAAGAATCGCGTTTATGCACATACGTCAGGTAAAGCTGCTCAGCGATGGAAGCTTTGAGGAATGCGGTCATATATCAAAGAACGGATCTCTTGATATGTATCAAATTGTAAAAGCTCTAACCGACAACGGTTTTGACGGCTATGTCCGTCCTGATCACGGACGTATGATCTGGGGAGAAACCGGAAAGCCGGGATACGGTTTGTATGACTGGGCTTTGGGTGCGGCATACATAAACGGATTATTTGAAGCATGTGAAAAAGCGGAAAAGGAGTAATTTAAATGAATGTACTTAATACAGATTTGAACGGAAAAACGGCGATCGTAACGGGAGCGGGAGGTATACTCTGCTCCGCATTTGCAAAAACACTGGCAAGAGCGGGAGCAAAGGTGGCGCTTTTGGATTTAAACCTTGAAGCGGCTCAAATGTATGCCGACGAAATTACAGCGGAGGGAGGCATTGCGAGAGCATATAAATGCAACGTTCTGGATAAGGAAATGTGTAGCCGAGTTGCCTGTGACGTTAAAAATGATTTAGGCAGCTGTGATATACTGATAAACGGAGCAGGGGGAAATAATCCGAGGGCAACAACGGACAAGGAATATTTCCAGCCGGAGGACATAGACAGCGAGGTCAAAAGCTTTTTTGATTTGGACGCAGAGGGAGTAGAGTTTGTGTTTAATCTTAACTTCATTGGAGTGCTTATTCCTACACAGGTTTTTGCAAAGCAGATGATAGGAAAAGAGGGCTGTAATATTTTAAATATTTCAAGCATGAACGCATTTACACCGCTTACAAAAATTCCGGCATATTCGGGTGCAAAGGCAGCAGTGTCAAATTTTACGCAGTGGCTTGCGGTTCACTTCAGCAAGGCAGGCATTCGGGTAAATGCTATAGCTCCCGGATTTTTCTCAACAAAGCAGAATGCAAGCCTGCTGTTTAATGATGATGGCACACCCACGGCGAGAACAGGTAAAATTTTAGCGGCGACTCCGATGGGGAGGTTCGGAGAAGCAAGGGAGCTTGAGGGCAGTGTGCTGTTCCTGCTCAATAATAATGCGGCAAGTTTTATAACGGGGGTTGTGCTGCCTGTTGACGGCGGATTCTCAGCATATTCAGGAGTGTAAAAAAATACGCAGAAAATAACCAGTGACGGCGCGGAAAAAGTTGTGTAAATAGTATAAAAACGAGCCCCCTTGGTGAAAATTATGGTAGAAATAATTTTTGGTAGATGAGGGAAACAGACCTGCATACCGACTTTCAATTTTGTTCCAAGGGATCTTCTGAGCCTTCTTCCCCCAGCAATTATCTTCCCGAAGATTCATACCCATAGGTTGCTGAAAATCAGATAAACTTATCTGTCCGTTGCTATTTCGATACATACACGTTTCCTCCAAGTGCAAGGTTTTTGCTCGCTTTGAACCGACCCCCAAAAGTTAGACCAAAAATCTAACGATAGGGAGGTCGGTTCATTTCGGCATTTCCCCTTGCACTTATTATACCATAAACATCCCGAAAAGTCAGTATTATCATATTTTTCTGCTTTTCGCCATTTCCTATAAGGTGAAAAAAAGCGGAGAATATCTCTCCGCTTTTAAACTATTCAGAAACCTTAACAACCTCTTTGCCGTTGTAATAGCCGCACGCCTTACAAACCTTATGAGGAAGTTTATATTCATGGCAATGGGGACACTCCACCATACCAGGAACTTCAAGCTTCCAGTTAGCTCTTCTTTTATCTCTTCTTGATTTAGATACTTTACCCTTAGGTACTGCCATCTTAATCGCACCTCCTATTCAGTATCAGACAAATTTTTCATAATTTCGGCTAATTTTTCCCACCGAGGGTCAATAACATCTCTATTGCAGCCGCAGTCACCATCATTGAGATTTTTGCCGCATTTCGGGCAAAGTCCCTTACAGTCCTCGCTGCAAAGATATTTCCCTGACACATTCATTAAAAAGCTGTTCGTTATGACTTCGTCAAGCTCAATTTCATTACCGGAATATGTGACAACCTCTTCATCTTCTGAATGAACAGTGTCATCACGGGCAAGAACCTCGGATACAGGAAAGTGCACATCAATAGTAACAGGCTTTCCGCAGCGCGCGCAATGCACGCGGGCTTTTCCCGAAACCTCAGCCTCAAGCTCCAGCATTTTTGAGTTATTGAATATATGACCCTTCAGTACACACTTATCGTCAAAGGTGAAATCCTCACCCATAAAGTGCGTTTCTGGCATATAAAATTCTTCGTTAAGTTCTAACTTACCGCCGTAATTTTTAACAATGTCGGTTAGGTCTATAAGCATAATTACTTAAGCTCTACTTTAGCGCCTGCTTCTTCCAGCTTAGCCTTCATAGCTTCAGCGTCTTCCTTGCTTGCTGCTTCCTTCAATGTCTTCGGAGCTTCGTCAACCAAAGCCTTTGCTTCCTTAAGTCCAAGACCTGTAAGCTCTCTTACAACCTTGATTACATTAAGCTTTGATGCGCCTGCTTCTGCAAGAACAACGTCAAATTCTGTCTGCTCAGCTGCTGCTGCGCCGCCTTCAGCTACTGCGCCTGCTACCATTACGGGAGCTGCTGCCGATACACCGAATTCTTCCTCCATAAGCTTTACAAGCTCTGCTACTTCCAACAATTTCAATTCTTTGATATCATCTAAAATCTTCTGAATGTCTGCCATTTTATTTTCCTCCTAATTAAATAAATTTTAATTACTCTGCGTCCGCAGGTTTTTCTTCCGCTTCGGGAGCCTCCTGAGGAGCCTCTTCTGCAGCAGCTTCGGGAGCTGCTTCTGCATTCTTCTTTGCAATAAGCTCGGGAATTTCATCCTCGCCCTTTGCAATTGTGTCAAGCAATCTTACAAGGTCTGAAACAGGAGCGTTCAAGCTGCCCATAATCTTTGCAATAAGAGTATCCTTTGACGGAGTCTTTGCAAGGGCTGTAAGCTCGTCCATGGACAGAACCTTTCCGTCCATAAAGCCTGTTTTAATTTCAACCTTATCATTGTTCTTAGCAAAATCAAAAAGAATTTTTGCCGGAGCAACAGGGTCTTCCGATAATGCCAATGCTGTCGGACCGTGAAGCATGCTGTCAAGCTCTTCAAGGCCAACCTGATTTGCTGCTAAACGAAGTAATGTGTTTTTAACAACGAAGTATTTAACGCCGGCTGCGCGAAGGTCGTTTCTAAGCTTTGTATCTTCATCAACGGTCAGTCCGCGATAGTCCAAAAGGACACCGGTTGAAGCGCCGTTTATAGCCTCTGCAACCTGAGCTACCTGCGCCTTTTTTGCTTCCAATACTTTTTCGTTCGGCATAATGTCACCTCCTATAAGATTTTATGCCTTTCCATAAAGAAAGGCTCTTTTTCGTAGACGAAAAGAGCCATTAGTAATCACACTAAATAACACCCTCGGCAGGACTTACCTGTATGCCTGCTGTCTACGGATTTATTTCCAACTATAATATTATAGCACAGAAAACACAATTTGTCAAGATAAAGTTTTAACTTCCGGCAGAAAACTGCCGGAAACATTAACCCAACTTTGAGCCGTTAACCTTGATGCCGGGTCCCATTGTTGTTGAAATAACAACGCTTCTCAAATACTGACCCTTTGCAGCTGCCGGCTTTGCCTTGATAATAGCGCCCATAAGAGCATTAAAGTTATCCGCAAGCTTTTCCTTACCAAAGGAAGCCTTGCCTATTGGGCAGTGAATAATATTGTTCTTATCCACTCTGTACTCAATTTTACCTGCTTTGATTTCGTTAACAGCCTTGGTAACGTCCATGGTAACCGTACCCGCCTTCGGTGACGGCATCAAGCCCTTAGGACCCAAAACCTTACCCAAACGTCCTACAACACCCATCATATCCGGAGTTGCAACAACAACGTCAAAATCAAACCAGTTTTCCTCCTGGATCTTTGTGCAAAGCTCCATTTCGCCTACATAATCAGCGCCTGCAGCAAGAGCTTCTTCAGCCTTCGGTCCCTTTGCAAAAACCAATACCTTTGCGGTTTTACCGGTGCCGTGAGGCAATACGATTGCGCCTCTTACCTGCTGGTCGGCGTGTCTTGAATCAACGCCCAGCTTTGCGTGCAGCTCAACGGTTTCGTCAAACTTTGCCTTAGCGGTTTTTACGGCAAGCTCCAATGCCTCGTCAGCGTCATACAGCTTTGCTCTGTCAACCAGCTTTGCGCTGTCCTGATATTTCTTTCCTCTAAACATATTATTATCCTCCTTATGTGGTCAAGCAAGGCGTCATAAACCTCTCCCACCTATTAATTGCTTTTAATTAGTAATTAATCTCCGACTACGATTCCCATACTTCTTGCTGTACCGGCAATCATGCTCATAGCTGCTTCCAATGACGCTGCGTTTAAATCAGGCATTTTCTGTTCTGCAATAGCCTGAAGGTCAGCCTTGGAAATTGTAGCCACCTTTGTCTTGTTTGGAACACCGGAACCGCTCTGAATTTTGCAAGCCTTCTTGAGAAGAACCGCTGCCGGCGGAGTCTTTGTAACGAATGTAAAGGAACGATCTGCGTAAACGGTGATAACAACCGGGATAATCAAACCTGCGTCCTTTGCAGTCTTTTCATTAAATTCCTTTGTAAACTGCATGATATTTACACCATGCTGACCCAGTGCAGGACCAACCGGGGGTGCAGGACTTGCTTTTCCTGCCGGAATCTGTAACTTAATATAACCTGCGATTTTTTGTGCCATATCGGCCACCTCCTAAATTTTGGGATCTTGTCCCATGTGGTAAATGCGGGCATTAATGCCCTCCCACTGTATACCAGAGGGATATTTCAAGCGGCAAAACCGCTTAAAAGCTAAACTGAAAGTTTCTCAAGCTGACCCGGTTCAACCTCAATCGGGGTTTCACGGCCAAACATTGAAACCTTAACCGTAATTTTACGGTTTTCCTTATCGATTTTTTCGATTTTACCCGAAAAGCCTTCCAGCGGACCGGATTTAACATTAACGCTGTCGCCGATTTCATAATCCAAATCAGCCATGCGCACCTGTTCAACGCCCATTTTTTCGACTTCCTCATCGGAAAGAGGCACAGGCTTTGAGCCGGGTCCGACAAAACCGGTAACGCCGCGTGTATTTCGAACAACATACCAGCTTTCATCGTTCATAATCATCTTGATTACGACATAACCGGGGAATATTTTGCGTTTAACAACCTTTTCCTCACCGTTTTTCTCTTCAATAACGTCCTCCATAGGCACTTCAACGGCTTGAATATAGTCGCCCATTCCGCGGTTTTCAACTGACTTTTCGATATTCGCTTTTACCTTGTTTTCATAACCGGAGTATGTGTGCGCCACATACCACTTTGCCTCATCTGCCATAACAATCTCCTCTTAATTAACGTTATCTGTTATTTTAAAATCAGTGACAGAACCTTTTCAAATCCGGCGTCAAGTAAAGACAGTACTACAGTTGCTATGATAATAAATACCACGATTATCAGGGTATTATGGAACAGCTGATTCTTTGTGGGCCATGAAACCTTTTTCATTTCAGCTTTTGTTTCCTTGAAAAACTTCATAGCTTTGTTTTTTGATGCAGCTGTATTCTTATTTTCAGCCATAACGAATTCTCCTTATCCTACTTTGTTTCCTTGTGCAAAGTGTGCTTTCTGCAGAACTTGCAGTATTTGTTCATTTCCAGTCTGTCCGGGTCGTTCTTCTTGTTTTTCATTGTATTGTAGTTTCTCTGCTTACATTCCGAACAAGCCAGTGTGATTTTTACTCTCATGATTACACCTCCGTTAGTACTCATCAAATTATACGAAGCAGCCGGGATTTCTTTTGCAAAATTAACATGCAAAAAAAAAGAACCTACTTCCAAACACAAACATTATATCATGC
Source organism: Clostridiales bacterium (assembly GCA_029219925.1). Lineage (GTDB taxonomy): Bacteria > Bacillota > Clostridia > UBA1381 > UBA1381 > UBA1738. Next base: position 8,278 of record JAQXUJ010000179.1, read on the forward strand.
GGTCATATAAAAGTCAAGCATTTTTTGTTATTTTTTATAATTTATCTCATAAAACAAAAAATTCCAAAAATTTCCCCCGTCGGGATTAATATTATAATAAATTTATTTTTTCCGCGCATTTAAAAAAATATATTATGCGCATAATAAAAGATATAAAAATTATACAAAGAGGAATTAGCCATGTCAAAAATAATTATCAAAAAATCAGATCCGCTTACAGGAAGAATTTGCTGTTCAGGTTCAAAAAATGCCGCTCTTCCCATTCTTGCCGCCACCATACTTACAAAAGGCAGGTCACGGCTATATAATATCCCCCGCCTGAGCGACATTGAAAATATGCTGGAGCTGCTGTCGGGGCTGGGCGGCAAATGCGTCAGAGAGGGCAACATTTTAACCGTTGATTTTTCGGAGTGCCGCGGCTATACCGCTCCTTACGAGCCGGTAAGCAAGTTCCGCGGTTCTTTTCTGCTCGCCGGTCCGCTGCTTTCACGCATGGGCAGGGCAAGAATTTCCATGCCCGGCGGCTGCCCAATCGGCAACCGTCCCATCGATCTGCACCTTAAAGGGTTTTCCGCCCTCGGCGCGGAAATCGAAAACGGTCACGGATACGTGGATCTTTCATGCAAGCGTTTGAAAGGAGCAAAAATATATCTCGATTTCCCAAGCGTCGGAGCAACGGAAAATCTTATTATGGCTGCAGTTTTGGCAGACGGCGAAACCGTTATTGAAAATGCCGCGGCAGAGCCTGAAATAACCGACCTTGCCGATTTCCTAAACCAACAGGGCGCATTGATTTCCGGCATGGGCAGCGACACCGTAAACATAATCGGAGTTAAGGATCTTATTCCCTGTTCCCATTCGGTAATATCCGACCGTATCGAGGCAGGCACCTTCATGAGTGCCTTCGCAATAACCGGCGGCTGCGGCGAAATAACAAACGTCAACCCTCTGCACGTAAAGCCCGTCACCGCCAAGCTGTCGGAAATGGGCGCCAAAATTCAGGAGCATGAAAACTCCATCAACGTCGACGCACGTGCACATCTTTCCTCCGCAAATATTAAAACCCTTCCCTTTCCCGGATTTCCCACCGACATGCAGGCGCAATTTTCCGCGCTTCTATGCGAAACGGAAGGGACAAGTATTATTGTTGAAACGGTTTTTGAAAACCGGTTTCTCCATGTGGGCGAGCTGAACCGAATGGGTGCGAACATCCGAATAGACGGTCGCAGCTCCGTTATAGAAGGGAATAAGAAGCTGAGCGGCTCCAAGGTTACCGCCTTTGACCTTCGGGGAGGCGCCTCCCTGGTACTGGCAGGGCTTTGCGCATGCGGCGAAACGGAAATCAGCGGCGTTGAGCATATAAACCGTGGCTACGAAAACCTATGCGGAAAGCTTTCCTCAATCGGCGCAAATATTTTTTTGGAATAGTACTTTTTTTTGTGCATGAAATGTGCTATATTATATGTAAGGAGTGATTTCATGCTTTTAAATATTATATCCGGCGGCATCGGCAGCGGAAAAAGCCGATGTCTTTACGGATTAATCAAGGAAAATCTTAAAAACAATCCCGGCGCCGACGCCATTCTTATAGTTCCCGAGCAGTTCTCCTACACCGCAGAAAAAACTCTGACAGAGGAAATGAACGGACTGGGGCTTAACGGAATTGAGGTGCTGACCTTTTCGCGCCTTGTACACCGGTATGTGGACACCTCCGGCGATGTGCTGTCGTCCGGAAAAATAATGCTTATCGCAAAGGCGGCTGCAGAGCTTTCGGAGGAAAATATCTTTTGTTCCTGCGCCGGACGAGGCGGTTTCATAAGCTCCTGCGCCGACCTTTTTTCCGAGTTCAAAAGATACAACATCACACCGGAGGATTTGGACGCCGTTTCCGCCGAAAATCTCCAGACCGCAAAAAAAATGACCTCAGTCAATGAAATATACAAGCGATATCTGTCTTTTTTCGGTGGCGGTTTGTCCGACGGTGATGATGCGCTCACCGTTTTTGCCGGTCAGATTTCCGGCGGCGACACATTTAAAAACACCTTCTTTTTTATAGATGACTACAATGACTTTCTGCCCATGCATATTGAGGTAATAAAAGCTCTCATACGCACCTCACGAGGCGTTCATGTAACCCTGAATATTGATGCAGACTGCAGCGGCGGACTGTTTCAGCCCGTACTGAAAACAAAAAACAGGCTTATAGCGGCGGCTTTGTCAGAGGGCGCCCAGCTTTACACAAAGGAGCTTACCGCACAGCCGGAATACATAAATGCCGCCGACATACGTCATCTTCTTCAGTCTTGGGAGGAAAAATCCGTTTTTGATAGGCCCTGTGAGAATATATCTATCTATAAAGCCCGGGATTTGTACTCAGAGGTTGAGCACACTGCGGCGGAAATAATCTCTCTTGTTCGTGATAAAGGATTTCGCTTTCGTGATATAGGCGTTATATGCGGCAGTATTGATAAATACCTTCATATATTAAATGCCGTCTTTGCCGACTTTTCAATCCCCTTCTTTACCGACGAAAAGATGGCAGTATCGCTGCATCCGGTTGCAAAAACCGTACTGTCCCTTTTTGACATTATTTCCGAAAACTGGAGCTACCGTGCCGTTTTTGACTATCTCCGAGCAGGATACATATATGAGCGGACGGAGGAAGGCGTAAAACCCATAAGTCAGGAAGAAATTGACCTTTTGGAAAATTATGTACTGCGTCACGGCATAAAGGGCAAAAAGGAATGGTTTAGCGAATGGACCAGGCAAAATGAAACCGTTTTTGATGACGTAATCGAAAACTTCCGCAAGGACGACACCGACCTTTTAAAGCTTAATGAGCTGAGGCGGAAAATAATCGCTCCCTTTGAACGTTTTCTCGGGAACAAGGGCAGAACCGTTTCGGCAATTGCCTCCGCAGTTTATGATTTTTTGTGTGACATCAATCTGTACGACGGTATTCTCTACGAGTGCGAACGGTTCTCCGCCCTCGGTCTGCGAGATGAGGCTGAACAGTTCAGACAGGTCTGGAACGCCGTCATAGAAACTCTTGACCAAATGGTTATTACTCTCGGCAAAGGCAGCATCAGCCGTGAGAATTTTGCCGCATACTATAAATTCGGTCTTTCCAGCTGTGAGCTTTCTATAATTCCTTCTGGTCTTGACCGTGTTTCTGTGGGTACCGTTTCCAGAAATTCGCCTTCACGCGTAAAAATCCTGTTTATTATCGGTGCAAACCACGGTGCAATTCCCGCAGAGCCGCAAGGCGGCAGCATACTTACCGATTTGGACCGATGCGCCGTAAGCGCCGCCTTAGCAGATCATGATAAAGAGCTGGCTCCCGATAACACCGGCCGCAGTGCCTTGGAAGAGCTGAAGCTTTACCGCATTATAAGCACCGCAACGCAGGGACTTCGCATAAGCTATCCCATATCGGCATCTGACGGTTCGGCGTTGGCTCCGTCAAGGTTTGTTAGTGAGCTTATAAAAATATTTCCGGATATTAAAATATGTGATAATATAATATCCAATCCGTCAGACTCGGAGCTTTTGGCTTCCTCCAAGCGTGGATTTTACTACATGCTGTCCCGTCTGTCCGAATATTATCGTGAAAAGCCGTCAGCGCTTTGGAAGTCGGTGTTTGACTGGTATGCCGAAAATCCTGCCTATCGTGATAAGCTCTCAATTTTAAGAACAGCCGCCGACTATAAACGCTCCCAGCCTAAACTGTCGCGTCTTAAAGCAGAGGCTTTGTACGGGAAAAATAAAAAATACAGTATAACTGCACTTGAGCAGTTCACCTCCTGCCCCTTTTCCTACTACATGGAGCGTGGTCTTCATGCACGTCCCCAGGAAGAAAAACGCATAGAGAAATCACACATCGGCAGTCTTATCCACGCCGCAGTACGCAACTTTTGCTGCCGCGTCGAAGAAGGCACAAAAACTCTCTCCGAAATACATGAGCGCTGGGCGGCGCTTACCGACGAGGAATGCAGCCGTATTATCGATAACGTGATTGAAGAAATGAAGGAGAAAATTCTGGCGCATGCATCCACCGACCGCAAGCGCCTTGAATACCTTATGTACCGGTGCAGACGTACTCTCAAGAAATCGGCAGAAACAATACGCAAAAGTCTCGCCTCCGGAGGGTATACCGCAGTTTGCTATGAAAAAAACTTTGAGGTAACTATAAATTGGAAAGAAAACAGCATAATTCTCGCCGGAACAATAGACCGAGTTGACATTATCGAAAGCATCGCAAAAAACCGTCTGGACATACGCATTATCGATTACAAATCGGGGCATAAAAAATTCAGTATCGCCGCAATCGCAGGTAAAATCGACATGCAGCTGGTGCTGTATGCCATAGCCGCCGTGAGGCTTGCCGAAAGCGGCGGTATAGACAAGGCAGACAAAAGGCTTACCCCGCAGATTTCCGCAGTTTTGTATAACCGCATAAACGACGATATGGTTACCGTTTCGGCAGGTAATCCCGACGAGGCGGAAAAACTGAAAACCAAGCAGAAAAAGCTGGACGGAATAATCATTCTTGACGATGATGAGGATGTTTCGGTCGGCGTTATTTCCGATATGGACGGTGAGCTTATCAGTCGGGGCAGCAGCGAATTTTTGAACGTTGCTCTAAAAAAGGACAACACGCTTACAAAAGCGTCGCAGGTCACAACCCGTGCAAATTTTGATATTCTTGAAAAGTATGCAGCAAAGACGGCTGTCGATACCGATAGGCAAATCAAATCGGGAAACATCAGTATCAATCCTTGCAAAAACGGTGAGAATGCCGTATGTACATACTGCAAATTCCGCGAGGCGTGTATGTTTGACACCGAATATGACAGTTTCCGCCGTCTGCCCGCCAACGACGACATTGCAATGGAATTAATGAGAAAGGAGGTTTCGGACGATGAGCAAAAATAAATGGACCGACTCACAGCTTGAAGCAATACATACCAAATACCGTCAAAACGGAGAAAGCTGCAATTTGCTTGTAAGCGCCGCCGCAGGCTCAGGCAA
>JAQXUJ010000180.1 GCA_029219925.1 Clostridiales bacterium
ACTTCAATAGCTTCCGGCGTCGAAGGCATGTTTGCTCCCTCAGAAACAGCATAGCAGCCGTTCTTTGCAAGGATTTCAGCGCTTTCGCCGTCAATTTCGTTCTGCGTTGCGCACGGAAGAGCAATGTCGCAGGGAATCGTCCAGATTCCTTTGCAGCCTTCGGTATATGTGGCTGTGGGATGATCCTTAACGTATTCCTTAATTCTCTTTCTCTCAACCTCCTTGAGCTGCTTTACAGCTGCAAGGTCAATGCCGTTTTCATCATAAATATATCCGTTGGAATCGGACATGGCAATTACTGTTGCGCCCATTTCGGTTGCCTTCTGGTTCGCATAGATAGCAACGTTGCCGGAGCCGGAAATAACAACCTTCTGACCCTTAAAGCTCTTTCCGTTAGCCTTCAGCATTTCGTCCGTAAAGTAGCAAAGACCATAGCCTGTAGCCTCTGTTCTTGTAAGCGAGCCGCCGTATGTCAAGCCTTTACCGGTAAGAACGCCGGTAAATTCATTTCTCAATCTCTTATACTGACCGAACATATATCCGATTTCTCTTGCGCCGGTACCGATGTCGCCGGCAGGAACGTCGCAGTCGGGACCGATATGCTTTGAAAGCTCTGTCATAAAGCTCTGGCAGAAACGCATAACCTCACCATCGGATTTACCCTTGGGGTCAAAATCCGAGCCGCCCTTGCCGCCGCCCATAGGAAGCGTAGTAAGAGAATTTTTGAACACCTGCTCAAATCCCAAAAACTTAATAATCCCCAAATATACCGACGGGTGCAGTCTGATTCCGCCCTTGTACGGTCCGATTGCAGAGTTGTACTGAACTCTGAAGCCTCTGTTTACCTGAACCTTGCCGTTATCGTCAACCCAAGGCACACGGAAAATAATCTGTCTTTCCGGCTCAACCAGACGGTCTATTACGCCTGCCTCAACCAGGTCGGGTCTTCTTTCAACAACAGGCTCAAGAGTCTCCAGAACCTCCGTAACCGCCTGAATAAATTCCGGTTCGCCTGCGTTTCTTTTTTTAACATTTTCCAAAACGCCGATTAGATATTCGTTTTTCATTATTACATCATTCCTTTCCGTGCCGCCGGGCACATAACTTCAAAAATTCCCGCACAGCAGCCTTTTATCCTTTGTTTTCCATATTAACCGCCGCACGAATATGCACTATCCATGCATTTATACGTCTTGTAAACGGAAAAATATACCAATAACATTTTCGGCATATCTCACTTTATATTGACCGTTACATTATATAACATTTTTGCGCATGTGTCAAGTAGTTATTTAACGGTCCCGCATTGATTTCTCTGCTTAAAAATCGCATCGGTAACTAATCAGCGGCAGTAAAAAGCCGACAGCTTAGCTGTCGGCTCTTGCGGTTATAGATTTGCGTATATAACGTTTAATAGGAAAGAACAGGTTTTAATTACTTAATCTGTAATCTAATTCTGTCAGCCACCATAGCGATGAATTCAGAATTTGTCGGTTTACCTTTACCGGTATCAATGGTATAACCAAAGACGCGGTTCATGGTTTCCGGTCTTCCCCTGCTCCATGCGACCTCAATGGAATGTCTGATTGCACGCTCAACTCTCGAAGATGTCGTGCTGTACTTCTTTGCAATGACCGGATACAGCTGTTTGGTAATATAATTCAGAAGCTCCATATTCTCCACAACCATCATAATGGCTGTTCTGACATACTGGTAGCCCTTAATGTGCGCCGGCACACCAAGCTCATGAATAAATTCTGTTACCAGTGCTTCCAAATCATAGGATTTATCTTCCTCCTTGGAGATTACCTCAAAGCCCGTCCTACCCGATTTAGTACCGAAGCTGCGGATTGTGTCGTAAATCGCCTCCTCAGACTGGGGCTTAAGCAGAAAGTATTCCGCTCCGGCGTCCTGTGCAGCAGCCATGATTTTTTCGCTGCCTGTAACCGAAATGGCAATACACATGGGCTTTTTCGCAAGATGCGAATTTGCAATCTTTTGCATAACGCTGAGTCCGTCGCGCTTTGGCATAATTATATCCACCAGCACAATATCCGGCTTGGTTTCCATTATCATGGCATACGCCTCTTCACCGTCATAGGCGGTTTCCACCGACCCAACTTCCTCCTTGGTACGCAGATATTCCTTCAGATTATCAGCGAACACTGTGTTGTCATCTGCAATAAGTACAGAAAACTTTTCCATCGTTCTTCCTCCTCTATACGTTATATAAAAGAGGTATTCTCTATACTTAGTTATTCAGTTGTCCAAACAGGTTACCTCTAAAACAAGTTAAAGAAACCTCTTTTCTGTATAATTTTACCATAATTTTGCCATTTTGCAATAGATTTTGTGATTTTTTTTAAATTATTTGATTGCTAATGTAAATTTATGCAAAATATACATTTTTCAAAAAGCACATGCGCACAAATGCGACAGCGTTCTCCAAAACTCCCGAAAATTCGTCCGTTATCGCGTCGAAAATGCTCTTAGAGAAGCCTTAAAATTGTATAAAATTTTACAACGTTTATCGTCTGCCGCTTTGAAAGCTATATCATATCATACGAATGGTATGCTATAGCTTTTAGCACAAGCATCTTTCTTTAATGTCACTCTGTTCTCAATGTCATGTCAAGCATATTTTCAGCGAAAATACCGTATCCCTTCTTTGCGTCGTTAACAAACACATGAGTGACAGCACCTACCAGCATATTATTCTGGATAATAGGGCTTCCGCTCATACCCTGAATAATTCCGCCTGTTTTTTCAATCAGCTCCGAATCCTTCACCGTAATGACAAAGCACTTATTTGACAGTTTCGGAGATTTTGAAATTCTTGTAATTTCGATTTCATAGGCTTTAGGACCTGCACCGTCAACATCACATATGACCTGCGCCGCTCCCTCCTTTACCTGAAAGCGCGACGCAACCTGAACGGCTTCTTTATCCGGAATATTCTCCGCGCGTCCGTAAATTCCGATGTTACTGTTTGTTGTAATCCGTCCCAGAACGTTATTGCCAAAATCACCGTACAGCTCTCCCGGCTCTCCGCTGCGGCCTTTGTACGAACCCTTTATTCTGCATGAATGAACCGTCCCGTGACCGACTGTGAGGATAGTCTTGGTATCGCTGTCACATATTGCGTGACCCAGCGCACCGAAGGTGGAGTTTTCCGGGTTATAAAAGGTAAGCGTGCCTATGCCCGCTGTGGAATCCCTTACCCACAAGCCAACCTTATAACTGCCGCTTTCCTGAGAATATACTGCGTCCACGTTAAATTCCAAATTCTCATCGCCGCGAATCACTCCCAGCGTCGCCTTACCGTCACATTCATTGATTTTCCGGCAAAATACGCTTGTATTCGGTATCTCTTCACCGTTTACCGATATAATTCTGTCGCCTTCTTCAATGCCTGCTTTTCCGGCAGGACGGCTCTTTTTGCCTTTTTCTCCCGTAACATCTCCTACGCCAACCACCAGTACGCCGTCGGTGTATACCTTTACGCCGATTGCCTCACCGGACGGAATAACGTAGAATTTCGGGGTAACGGATACGTTTACCGTTTTTATCGGAATAAAATTAAATAATTTTGCACAACAGTCAAACTCTCCCGTATTTTCCGTGCTTGCTTCGCTTGTTATTCCCCATCTGAAATCCAGCCGCTGTCCTTGCGTAACCGTAACATTTTCAGGAACGGCATTATATGCGGCTAAAAATATTAAAATCGGTAATACTATTATAAATTTCTTCGTTTGTTTCAATTTTGTTACCATTCCCTTCTGTGTCAGGTATATTTCTGAAGTTTTTTAAAATTTTAATTTGCCTAAAACTCGAAATTACTCTATTAACTTAACCCAAGTCGGATTTAAAATACTGCAAAAGAAATTGAAGATTTGGGGGAAGTTTCAAAAACATATAGCTTTTTCTCGTAAAATATGTTATAATGTATTAAACATAAACTTTTGGAGGAAATATGGTAAATTTAAGTATTTTAAACAAAATGCAGCAAGAGGCGGTTTTAAAGACCGACGGACCGGTTCTTATTTTAGCCGGAGCCGGCAGCGGAAAAACCACCGTTTTAGTTAACAGAATTGCATATTTAATAGAAGAAAAAAAAGCCGAGCCATACAGAATTATGGCGATAACCTTTACAAACAAGGCGGCAAACGAAATGAAGGAACGCGTTACCAATGCCATCGGCGACCTTGCCGGCGATATGTGGCTCTGCACCTTTCACGCCGCCTGCGTGCGTATTCTTCGCAGCAACATAAGCCGTCTGGGATTCGGCTCAAGCTTCGTTATCTACGACACCTCCGACTCGAAAACCGTTATGAAGGAATGTTATAAGGAACTTAATATCGACGATAAAATTCTGCCCATGCGCGCAGCTATGTCGGTCATTTCCAAGGCAAAGGACAATATGCAGGATGCGGAAATTTACCGTTCCCTTAACGAGGGTGATTTCAGTGCCCGGCGCATTGCCGATATTTACGAATTATACCAAAAAAAACTAAAAGCTAACAATGCCCTGGATTTTGACGACATATTGTTTTTCACCGTCAAGCTCCTTTCGGAAAATCCCGATGTATTGGAAAAATATCAGAATTATTTCCAATATATTATGGTGGACGAATATCAGGATACCAATAATTCCCAGTATATGCTCATCAGCATGCTTGCCGCAGAGCATCATAACATCTGCGTTGTAGGCGATGACGACCAGAGTATTTATAAGTTCCGAGGCGCAAATATACAGAATATTCTGAATTTTGAGGACACCTTCCCCGACACCGCCGTAATCAAGCTGGAACAGAATTACCGTTCTACCCAGACCATTCTTGACGCCGCCAACGCCGTGATACATAACAACCGCCAGCGCAAGAACAAGGCTCTGTGGACGGAAAACGGACTTGGTGAAAAAATACGCATATACAACGCCTTCAATGAAAGAGACGAAGGGGAATTTGTTGCACGGGAAATTGCCGCGGCACGCCGTTCCGGCAGCAACTATTCCGATTTTGCCGTGCTTTACCGTACCAATGCCCAGTCCCGTGTTATAGAAGATGTGTTTTTAAGAAATGCCATACCCTATAAGGTTGTGGGCGGTCTGCGGTTCTACGACCGTAAGGAAATCAAGGATATAATCGCATATATGCGCCTGATTCATAATCCTGATGACAGCCTGAGCTTTCAGCGCATTATAAACGAGCCTAAACGCGGTATCGGCAGCACAACCCTTGCAAAGGTTGTTCAGATTGCCGGAGGTCAGGGAATCAGCTGCTTTGAAGCCGCTCGCAATGCCCATATTTATCCGCAGCTTTCAAGCGCCTCCGTCAAGCTGATTGAATTCTGCGAAATGATACTATCCCTTAAAAAGCTTGCCGAAACCCTCCCCGTTAAAGAGCTTGCCGAACGTATTCTCGGCGACACCGGCTATATGGCATCCCTCGTTTCCGAAAATACTATAGAGGCAAAAACAAGAATTGATAACCTGGGCGAATTTCTTTCTGCTGTGGACGAATACGAAAAAGGTGAGGAAAAACCATCACTTGCCGGATTTTTGGAGAGCGTTTCCCTTGTATCCGACCTGGATTCATATGATGACGCCGATGACGTGTGTGTACTTATGACGATTCATTCTGCCAAAGGTCTGGAATTTCCCACCGTTTTCCTTATCGGTATGGAGGAAAATCTTTTTCCGTCTATACGTTCGTCGGAAACGGCGGAAGACCTGGAGGAGGAACGCCGTCTGTGCTACGTTGCAATAACCCGGGCGCGGAATATACTGTATATGTCCGATGCCCAGACCCGAACACAGTACGGCAAGACTACGCATCAATTAAAATCAAGGTTTCTGAAGGAAATCCCCGCCGAGTATACCCGGGATATGTCACGGCGGCAATCCGAACAGACAACAAAGGTTGTACCCATCGGCTTTGATTCGGTAAAAACGGTTAAAAGCGAAATCTTCCGAAAGATTTCCTCCGCCTCACATACCTCCGCCGTAAATATAGATTTTTCACCCGGCGACCGGATTCATCATAAAAAATTCGGCGACGGCACCGTTACCGCCGTTCAGCGCTTTGAAAAAGATGCTCTTATGGAAATTAAATTTGACAGCGGCGATACCAAGCGTTTGATGGCGGCAATGGCAAAGCTGGAAAAAATTTAATCTTTTATGTAAATGTCAAGAGTAAATGCGAAAATAATTTAAAATAATTTAATTTTATCCGTTTTTCACAAAAGCGCGGCCATTTCTTCGGCGAAAATGTCAGCGGAACAACGATAACCGAAAATTTTTCGCGG
>JAQXUJ010000181.1 GCA_029219925.1 Clostridiales bacterium
TCTGTTTCTGCAACGGTAGCATCTGTCAAAATTTTTGGTTTTGAACTCATCGCATAAAGCACCTGTGTGAATTTCTTGTCTGTGTGGAAGCTTAACCATATCATTTCCGTAACTGCCTAAAAAAAGAACGCCTATATGTAAATTTGTTCCATATTGCAGATAATTTATCATATCATATAATTTACTGTACTCCATTTGCATTCTCCGGTATATTTTTTTTATTATTATAGCATATATGTATGATTTGTTCAAGGATTTGTATTTATTTTATAAGATTTTTTCAGAAAAAATGATATTATATAGTTGAGGTGATAAATTGTGAAAAAATATAATCTTATAGTAGTAGGCGGAGGCTTAGCAGGAGTGGCGGCGGCAGTTTCAGCGGCAAGAGAGGGACTTTCGGTACTTCTTATAGAGAAATTTGGCTGTCTTGGCGGTGCTATGACCAACAGTCTTGTTTATCCGTTTATGCCGTATTCTACCAAAAGCGGCAAGCTCCTTTCTGATGGTATATTTACCGAAATGCTTGAAAGGAAGAAAAAGTATAGCGACAGCTCGTGGGAAAGCTATAAATGCGTATTTGATGATATGGTAACAGAGGCAGGCGTTGACGTTCTGTTTCATTCGACGGTATTTGAGGCAAATACGGAGCATAGACTAATCAAGAGTGTGTCGGTTGCTACAAAATCAGGGATTATGGAGTTTGAGGCAGACTTCTTTATCGACTGTTCGGGCGACGGCGAGCTTATTGCAATGACAAACTGCGACTATCAGTTAGGACGTGAATCGGACGGCTTAAGTCAGCCGATGACTACTTGTTTTCGTGTGTGCGGTGTAGATGTTGAGCTTTTTAACAGTGAAAGAACGATGCTCCAGGAGCGGTACGAGAAATATCAGGAGGAAAATAAAATAATAAATCCCAGAGAAGACATTCTTGTTTTTTGCGGCTACGGTAAAGGGGTATTGCACTTTAACACAACAAGAGTCGTAAAGCATAATCCCGTTGACCCGGTGGAGGTCAGTAAAGCTGAAATGCTTGCGAGAAAACAGGTTATGGAAATGATGGACTTCCTTAAAGAAAATTCAAAGGCATTTTCCGATGCTACTCTTATTTCTGTTGCAAGTCATATCGGAGTAAGGGAGAGCCGTAAGCTAAAGGGTGTACATATTCTGACTGCAGATGAGCTTTTTAATTTTGTTGATTTTGAGGATACTATTGCACTCGGTAATTATCCTATTGATATTCATAACCCTGCAGGAAAGGGTACGACGATTATCCATATCGAAGATAATAAGTATTATCGGATACCTTATCGTTCGCTTTTGCCTAAGGAGTATGACAATATGCTTGTTGCAGGCAGATGCCTCAGTGCGACGCACGAGGCACAGTCATCGGTTAGAATAATGCCTATTTGTGCTTGCCTTGGCGAAGCTGCGGGTGTGGCTGCAGCAATTGCTTATAAAACGAACAAAAACGCACATACCGTAGATATTACGGATCTTAGAAGCAAGCTTATAGAGAACGGTGCAGCATTGTAACAGGATATATAATAAAAACCGGATATAATTATACATAGGAAGAAACGGTAAGCTTCTTAAAATGACGGTTACAAATCCCGATATTGAAGTGGTAAGAGAGGAATACAGCTGCCCAAAGGAGCTTGTTTCGCCTGCAATGACAAGATTCATAAATAGTCTCGGCGGAAGGGTGGTTATCGTCGGCGAAACGCCGGAGAATAATTATTCATAATTCTTGTTAAACTATCGAAGAAAAAGCTGTTTATAGAATTGCTTTTGCGGCGTGGAGTCAAATATCTTTTTACAAGAGAAGAACCAAATATATTTACCATAGTAAAAGGCTTGAAATCAAGTGGAATTTCAACGATACAAATATTAGTTCTTCTTAGAAGTGAATGGCACTCTAAGTCAAAAATGAAATAATCACAAAAATGTCCCGGTTATATTGAAAATTTTGACCATATGTGATATAATGTAAGGGGCAAAGAAGTATATATTTTTTGCCCCTGATATCACATGAGCATAAGGGAAATACACATGAGCTTTTAGGAATTGCGAAAAACATCGAAAATCTTGAGGAAACGGCGGTTTACCGAGCCTGTTACAGCGAGCGGGGACTGTGGGTAAGACCTCTTAGCATGTGGAATGAAGAGGTTGTGCATGAGGGAAAGCGAGTAAAAAGATTTACATTTATCGGCAAAACGGAGGACGGCAATGAAGGTGATTAAGCATTTTAAAACCATAACGCGGCACAGGCATGCGGTAATACGCCATTGCAGAAAGGCGGGCATATTATGGCAGGGACTTCGCCACGATCTATCAAAGTATATGCCATCCGAGTTTATTGCGGGAGCAAAATATTACCAGGGCGACAGAAGCCCCAACGATATTGAACGTAAGCATTACGGTTATTCCGCGGCATGGCTGCATCATAAGGGCAGAAATAAGCATCACTTTGAATATTGGACTGATTATCACCCCGAAACACGGCAGTACGGCCCTGTAAAAATGCCCATTAGATATGTAAAGGAAATGTTCTGCGACAGAGTTGCGGCAAGCAAGATTTACCAGGGTGACAAATATACCGATTCCCACCCTATCGAATACTTCCTGCGGGGCAAGGGCAAACGGATAATTCATCCCGAAACCTCGGACCTTCTGGAGAAATTGCTGAAAATGCTGGCAGAGCAGGGTGAGGACAAAACCTTCAAATACATAAAAAATCTGAAGGAGTATTAAATGGAGAGCAGCACACAGTTTGACAAAATGACCAAAACGGGCATACCTCGGCTTATTACATCACTTTCAATACCCACAGTGGCGAGCATGCTTGTAACCTCGGTATATAACATGGCTGATACTTATTTTGTTTCCAAATTGGGAACGAGCGCATCGGGAGCGGTGGGCATAGTTTTTGCTCTTATGGCTATTATCCAGGCTGTGGGATTTACCGTCGGAATGGGTGCGGGCAGTGTCATTGCCAGGCTTCTGGGAAGCCACGACTCCGATAAGGCGTCAGAATATGCGTCAAGCGCTTTTTTCGTCGGGACAGGACTCGGCGTTCTTCTTTGTGCGACCGCAATATTTAACATAAGAAATTTAATGCTGCTTTTCGGCGCAACCAAAACAATCCTGCCCTATGCCGAAAGCTATGCACGATATATTATTCTTGGCGCGCCGATTATGATTGGCGCATTTATTATGAACAACCTTTTGCGTGCCCAGGGCAGAGCAAATTACGCAATGATCGGAATTGCCTTGGGCAGCGTGCTGAATATAGCGCTGGATCCGCTGTTTATATTTACTTTTAAGCTGGGTACTGCCGGAGCTGCCATAGCTACGCTTATCGGTCAATGTACAAGCTTTGCTGTGCTGCTTTACTTTTTCCTTCGGGGAAAAAGCAGCGTTAAGCTGTCGGTAAAGCGTATATCACGGAAAGCGGAAACCTATCTTACTATTTTAAAAACAGGACTGCCGTCCCTGTCAAGGCAGGGACTTGCCAGTGCAGCGACAATGCTGCTTAACCGCAGTGCCGCGTTTTACGGCGACCCTGCGGTTGCCGCCATGAGTATAGTGGGAAAGATTTTTATGATAATTTTTGCCGTAATGATAGGTATTGGTCAAGGATTTCAGCCCGTTGCGGGATTTAATTACGGCGCCGGACTGTATGACAGGGTAAAGAAGGCAATTTATTTTGCCCGCATGCTGGGAATTACGGTTATGATTGCTATGGGTGTGCCCACCTTTGTATTTGCCGAACGGTTAATGTCATGCTTTACCAAAAGCGACGCGGCGGTAATTGAAATCGGAAAATATGCTTTACGCATGCAGTGTATTGCTCTGCCGCTGATACCTGTAAACACCATTTGCAACATGACCTTTCAGATGACCGGAAAGTCATGGCGTGCCACGCTTCTGGCATGCAGCCGTCAGGGAATCTTTTTTATTCCGCTGATATTGTTCCTGCCGAAGATTGCCGGTCTTTGGGGAGTGCAGGCGGCTCAGCCCATTGCGGATGTTCTTGCCGCAGTTCTGGCGGCACCCTTTGGAATAGCCTTTCTGAAGGAGTTGAAAAGAGAAAAAACATAACCGGCTTTTTTTTGCATGAGGCAGAACAAAACTCCGTTATATTCATATTATGGTATAAAGGAGGTATTGAGCATGAAAAGTACGATATATGTTATAGGAGGAGATTTAAGGCAGATAACGGTTGCCGACCTTCTGAAAAAGGAGGGTTTTGACGTTTATTCCGTCGGGCTTTCGGAAAATAACTTTGATTTGTGCTGCTTAAGAAATGCGGATTATATAGTTCTGCCTATTCCGGTAAGCTATGATAATGTTTATATAAATGCGCCGCTTTCAAAAATGCGGATTTCGGTTTCGGAGGTTCTTGACAGTATTTCCGAAAATTGTTTTGTTTTCGGCGCGTGTATATCCGATGAAATTTCATCAGAACTTGTGCACCGGAAAATAGCCTTTGCGGATTATTATAAACGTGAGGAGCTGATAATAAAAAATGCAATTCCTACGGCGGAAGGCGCTATTGAAATTGCTCTGTCGGAAATGCCGGTAACGCTGTTTGAAAGCCGAGTTCTGATAACCGGTTACGGAAGAGTAGGCAAGGTGCTGGCAGAACGCATGGCGGCACTGGGAGCGGATGTCACTGTTTCTGCACGGAAATGCTCCGATTTTGCATGGATAAACGAACGCGGGTTCAGGGCAATACATACTAATGAGTTGATTGAATCGGTTGATAAATTTGATTTAATAGTAAATACAATCCCGGCGGTTGTGCTTACCGAGGAAGTCTTGGAGAAGGTTAGCGGCGATACTCTCGTGATTGACCTGGCATCCAAACCCGGCGGCGTAGACTTCAATACGGCAAAGCGGCTGGGAAAAAACGTAATCTGGGCATTGTCGATACCGGGAAAATCCGCACCAATAACCTCCGGAAGAATTATCAAGGAAACGATAATGAACATTCTTGCGGAAACGGGGGTGTAGAATGTGGAGTTAAAGGGCAAGACAGTCGGGTTTGCAATGACCGGGTCGTTTTGCACATTTTCGCGGGTAATAAGTCAGCTGGAAAACTTATCCGCAACAGGCGCAAACATCTTCCCGATCATGAGTGAAACGGCATATGGCACCGACACACGCTTCGGCAAGGCGGAGGATTTCCGCACAAAGCTTGAAATGATATGTGGCAATCCGATTATAAAATCGGTCAGGGAGGCGGAACCGATAGGTCCCAAAAGCTTTCTTGACCTATTAATTATTGCGCCGTGCACCGGCAACACCCTTGCAAAGCTGGCAAACGGCATTACCGATACCAGCGTGACTATGGCGGCTAAGGCACATTTACGTGGCGCAAAGCCTGTACTTATAGCTGTTTCCACCAATGATGGGCTTGGAAATGCGGCTAAAAATATCGGCGCACTTTTAAATTATAAGAGTATTTTCCTTGTTCCCTTCGGACAGGATGATTATATAAAAAAGCCAAATTCGCTGGTTGCGGATATGACGCAGATTATTCCTGCCGCCGAATGTGCGCTGGATTACAGACAACTACAGCCGGTACTGTGCTGATTATATATAGCTACCAAAGAAAGGGACCGCGCCGTATGAAGGCACGGTCCCTGCCGGATGTTTATTGCGGCGCCGGATTTTCGGCGCTTTTTTTCTGTTACAACAAGTATATTTTGGTAATTTTTTGGAAAATTTCAAAAAAGGTATAGTAATTTTATTTGATTTGTGTTATACTGTAAAATAGGGTGTATTATCAGGGATAATATGAATAGATGAAATGGAAGATAAAATACGAGGTGAAAATATGGGACTTTTTGATAAAGTTTTCGGAACATACTCTGAGCGTGAGCTAAAAAGAGTAAAGCCGATTGCCGATAAAGTAATGGCGCTGGAGCCGCAGATGCAGGCTTTGTCCGACAGTGAGCTTAGAGCAAAAACCGATGAATTTAGAAAAAGGCTTAAAGACGGAGAGGATTTTGACAGCCTTCTTCCCGAGGCTTTTGCGGTAATGCGCGAGGCGTCATGGCGCGTTCTCGGAATGAAGCATTTTTATGTACAGGTTATCGGCGGAATTATTCTGCATCAGGGCAGAATTGCCGAAATGAAAACAGGTGAAGGTAAAACGCTTGTGTCCACTCTTCCGGCATATCTCAATTCTCTGACGGGCAAGGGCGTACATATCGTTACGGTTAACGATTACCTTGCAAAGCGTGACTCAGAGTGGATGGGAAAGGTATACAAATTTCTGGGCGTGTCGGTTGGACTTATAGTTCATGACCTCAACAATGATGAACGCCGTGCGGCATATGCTGCGGATATTACCTATGGTACAAACAATGAAATGGGTTTCGACTATCTGCGTGATAACATGGTAACATATAAGGAACAGCAGGTACAGCGGGGGCATAACTACGCCATTGTGGACGAAGTGGATTCTATCCTGATTGATGAAGCCAGAACGCCGCTTATTATTTCGGGCATGGGTGACGCTGCGGCTGACCTTTATGCTACTGCGGATAAATTTGTTAAAGGACTTTCCAAGATGGTGGTAACAGAGGAGGACGACAAGGTTCTTGATGATGACGCCGACTGCGATTATATCGTGGACGAAAAGGCAAAGACCGCAACGCTTACAAAACGCGGCATCTCCAAGGCAGAGCAGTATTTCGGCATAGAAAATCTCGCCGATCCGGATAATATGAAAATTCAGCACCATGTTAATCAGGCACTTCAGGCAAACGGCGTTATGCACCGCGACAGACAGTACGTGGTTCAGAACGGTGAGGTTATGATTGTTGATGAATTTACGGGCAGAATTATGCCTGGACGCCGCTATTCCGACGGTCTGCACCAGGCCATTGAGGCGAAGGAGGGCGTAAAGGTTGAGAATGAATCAAAAACTCTTGCAACCATTACCTTCCAGAATTATTTCCGTCTGTACAGAAAGCTGTCCGGTATGACCGGTACCGCTCTTACTGAGGAAGAGGAATTTCAGCAGACCTATCGTCTGGACTGCGTAGAGGTGCCGACGAATAAGCCCATTGCGCGTATTGACGAGCATGACAGCGTTTACCGCACGGAAAAGGGAAAATATATGGCGGTAATCAGAAAAATAAAGGAATGCAACGCTAAAGGACAGCCGGTGCTGGTAGGTACGGTCAGCGTGGATAAGTCGGAGATGCTGTCGGCGCTTTTGAAGCGCGAAGGCATTAAGCATGAGGTGCTGAATGCAAAATACCATGCAAAGGAAGCGGAAATTGTTGCACAGGCAGGTAAAAAAGGTGCGGTGACAATCGCTACCAACATGGCTGGGCGAGGTACCGATATTATTCTCGGCGGAAATGCGGAGTATATGGCTAAGCATGAGCTTAAAAAGCGTCTGATTGCTCAAAAGGCGGACGACGAGGAAATGACCGATGAAAAGATAGATATGCTGATGGCAGAGGCGACAGGCTTTGCCGAAACCGAGGATGAAGAAATTATTGAGGCAAGAAATACCTTCCGTGAGCTTAATGAGAAGTTTAAGGAGGAATTAAAGCCTGAGCAGGAAGAGGTAAAAAAAGCCGGCGGTCTGTTTATTATCGGAACGGAGCGGCACGAATCACGCCGTATCGATAACCAGCTCCGCGGCCGTGCGGGACGTCAGGGCGACCCGGGTTCATCGAAATTCTATCTGTCTCTTGAAGACGACCTGATGCGTATTTTCGGGTCCGATAGAGTTAAGAGCATGGTTGCAACGCTGGGGCTTGAAGAGGATGAGCCGATTGAGGCAAAAATTTTGAATAAATCCATTGAAAATGCCCAGAAAAATCTTGAAAGCAGGCACTTTGATGCACGCCGTCATGTACTTCAGTATGACGAGGTTATGAATGAGCAGAGAAAGATAATCTATGCACAGCGACAGATGGTTCTGGACGGCGAGGATATTTCAGGCACTATCAAGAATATGATTGAGTCGATTATCGACACAGCTCTTGACGATTATATTGGAATTACCAATATTCCGGAGCATTGGAACCTGCGCGGACTTACCGAATTTGCAAACCAATATCTTATGGCTCAAGGCGAGTTCGAGGTGCAGAAGGAGGAGCTTGACACTGTAACCAAGGACGACCTCCGCGAAAGACTGCTTGATATAGGCGAAAAACGCTATAAGGAGCAGTGTGAGATCTTCGGGGACGCTATGCGCGAGGTTGAGCGTATAATGATGCTTCGGGTGGTTGATACCCTGTGGATGGATCATCTTGACGAGATGGAGCATGTTAAGCGGGAAATCGGTCTGCGCGCATACGGTCAGCATGATCCTGTTATCGAATACCGCAACGTGGGCAGCGAACTTTATGAAGGAATGCTTGAGGCAATCAAGCGTGATACAGTTAAGTATGTGCTTGCGGTGAAGCCGAGACCTCAGGTAGAAATCAAGCGTGTACAGGTCGCAAAGCCGCTTGATACCGGCAGCGACGGCTCTTTGGGCAGACGCCCTGTTTCCGCAAAGAAAAATCCGGGCAGAAACGACCCGTGTCCGTGCGGTTCGGGCAAAAAATATAAACACTGCTGCGGCAGATAATCAGTTTAAAGGAAATGCTTGATTTATTGAGTATTTCCTTTAAATGTGTTAAGGAAAGGAAATTTCATAATGATAGAGTATGAACAGTATAAGCAGGAGCTGCAGGGACAGAAGAAGGCAATTGACGATCTTGAGGCGTCCCTTGATATTTCAGGCAAGAAAAAGCAGATAGCCGAGCTTGATGCTCAGGCGTCGGAGCAGGGTTTTTGGGACGATATGGAAAATTCCCAGAAGGTGCTGCAGAAAACCAAACAGCTTAAGGATAAGGTGGCGGATTATGAGAGCCTGAAGACTTCCTGGGAGGACGCAATGGTTCTCATTGATTTGGCTAACGAGGAAAACGACGAGTCTATGAAGGACGAGATAAAAAAGACGGTTGAGGAGATAACCAAAAACGTGGAGAAGATGACCCTGGAAACCTTGCTGTCCGGACCGTATGATCGCTGCAATGCTATCATGACCTTTCATGCAGGTGCAGGCGGAACCGAGGCTCAGGATTGGGTTGAAATGCTTATCAGGATGTATCAGATGTATGCGCAGAAGAGCGGGTATACTACCGAAACAATTGATATTCTGCCCGGTGATGATGCCGGAGTAAAGAGCGCAACAATTTCGATTAATGGAACTAATGCTTACGGCTATCTCAAGTCGGAAAAGGGAGTACATCGACTTGTGCGAATTTCTCCATTTGACGCGTCGGGACGTAGGCATACATCCTTTGCCTCGATTGAGGTTATGCCGGAAATTGATGATGAAATAGAAATAAATATTAAACCGGAGGATTTGAAGATTGATACATACCGCTCGTCGGGTGCAGGCGGTCAGCATATCAATAAAACCGATTCTGCGGTGA
>JAQXUJ010000182.1 GCA_029219925.1 Clostridiales bacterium
ATTATGACGTGCCGGAGGAAAAGCTGCGGGCAATTTATCTGGACGCCGTTGACGTATCCTATAAAACCGATGAAAACGGCATTGTTACGGACAGAAAACCAAATTCCCTATCCTTCGGGAACCGCCAGCTTAACTGGTTTGCAAAAGAGGCTCTGAATCTTCCTGAAAAGGATTGGTCGGTAGTGATTTTATCACATGTAATGCCGATAGCGACACCCCTTATGTACGACCGTCCCTTCGGAGGTGAGGCGTTGTGGGAAATTCTCTGTGCCTTTAAGCGGGGCGGCTCATATAAAGCCCGGGCAGAAAAGGATGGTGCGTTTTACGATATTGCCTGCGATTTCTCATATCAGGGAGCAGGGGATGTGATTGCCTTCATTACCGGGCACGAGCATGCCGACCGTACATGGAAAACCGACGGTATCCGCGTAATCACTGCTGCGGCAGCGGCAAGCGACAACTTCGGCACCGGCATGTGCGACAACGGCAGAATCCAATATAAAACCCGCGGTTCCGGCGAGGAAAGTGCATTTACCGTATTTACTGCCGACAGAAAGTCGCGCCGTATCTGGGCAATACGCTGTGGCGCCGGCGATGATTATTCCATAGATTACTAAACGGAGAGAATTACATGAAGAAAATAATATCGGTCATTGCAGCGGCAAGTATATTTTTTACTTCAGCCGTTTCTGCATACTACTTTCCCGAACCGGATTGGGGTGCACTTCTGAACGAAAAAAAGTCAATGGTATCACAGACGGATTTTGACCTCTACACCGAGGGAAGCGTGGACTCTGCGCCCTATTACGGTGCACGTCTTGAGCCGCACGGAGGCACATACATCGGAATGATTGCGGAAAATTCCGAGGATTTTAAGCCTTTAGGCTCATATCTGACCTATATTCAGGATATGTATCAGGACGACTTGTATTATCCTGCCAACCGCATGATACACGAGGACAGCGTTATCCCAATGATAGGCTGGACAATAAACGATATAAACAGTATTGATTTTGACCGGCTGCGCAGCGTTCTTAACACTCTTAACGCGTACAACAAACCAATGTTTATTCGTTTCGCCAACGAGATGAACGTTTCGGCGCTGGGAGATGAACCCGACCAATATATTGCGGCGTTCCGCAGAGCTGCGGACATGATACATGAATATCCGAATTTTGCGGTAGTCTGGCCGCCCAACGATATGGGCGCCTTGGACAGACCCTTCGAATATTACTATCCCGGTGACGAATATGTGGACTGGGTGGGCGTCAGCTGCTATTCAATCCGCTATTTCATGGGCGACAAAAATGCCGAATATAAAAGCAGCGTTTATTTCATGACCGGCGATTATGCCTGGGCAACCTGCCGATTAAAGCCCATAATGGATTTTATGGCGAAAAACGGTATAAACAAACCGGTCATGATTAGCGAAGGCGGTGTTTCGACAAACAACACATACGGCGATAACTGCGACAGCTGGGCAGCGCCGCGGCTCCGTAATATGCTTTATAATGTCGTGATGAAATATCCACAGATAAAGATGATAAATTATTTTAATACCCATCGTGATAATGAAATAGAAAGATTTGATATTTCCGGTTACCCGTATGCGGAAGAAATTTTCAAAAACGCGGCGGCAAGCGGAGCATATATACGCCAAAGCGGCGGAGCTCCGGACTTTGTGTATCAGCCTGCGGAAAAGGGCGAAACCCTTACGGCGAAAAACGGCATTGTCAACCTATATACCCTTGCCTATATTGAAAATCAGCCGGATATTACGGTTAATTACACTCTGGACGGCAGCTGGTATCATTCATCCGGGGAAATTCCCTACAAGTGCGCTCTGAACATATCCGACATTGCAGACGGACAGCACACAATGCGCATTTCATCAGCGGGTGTAAGCAAGGATTTTACCTTCTACAAGCGGGGTCAGGCTATCCGCTTCGGCGCAGAACCGGAGGCCGCACAAACTAATATAAGCGTAGTGCTGAACGGCAGACAGCTTAGCTTTGACCAGCCGCCGGTGATTGCGGGAGGCCGCACCCTGGTACCGCTGCGCACTATTTTTGAAGAGCTGGGTGCAACGGTAGACTGGAATGATGATACAAAAACCGTAACATCGGTAAAGGACGGGAAAACAGTACAGCTTACCGTGGGCAGCGACATGCTGCATGTGGACGGCTCGGAAAAAATCCTTGACGTTCCCGCTCAGATCATTAACGGCAGGACGCTGGTTCCGGTAAGAGCCGTTTCTGAAAGTTTTGATTGTACTGTAGTCTGGAACGGAGATACAAAAACCGTAACAATAAACAATTAATCATAAACGGCGAGGACGCATTTCTGCGTTTCCTCACCGTTTTTCTATTCCTTCCGTACGGCAATAATATGTATGCCCCGGAGCATTGCGTAATCGTATGTGTCCAGCCTGCGCTGGTATGCGTCGTTATTGTGGGCGCATACATAGTAGGTTCTCCTTCCCCTTAATGAGCGCACCATGGTCAGCACAAGAGAATGATAAAAACGTCCCTCTTCATTGCCCAGCTGAATAATATCACCGGGCGTAAGTCCCTCAAGGCCGCGTTCCTCCGCAAACGGCCCAACTCCCTCGTTGGTGGTCATGAAATTATAGAAATAATCAACGCCCGACCATGAGGGTGATTTATCATTGGCGTCAATGTAGTACCAGCCGAAGGTGGGCGTATAATTCATAACGCCGCTGCCGGCATACACGCTCTGGGAGGCAAAGGCTGTGCAGTCGCCGCCCAGATCGGCAAAGTCATAAAATTCCGGATTGCGCGAAAGCGCCCATTTTTCGGCATATTGTACCGCCTTTGCCCTGTTATATTCCGTTTCCCGCATAAAATTTACTCCCTTACAAACAATCTTGTAAATTCTATTCGCGAAAATCCCTTAATATGCCGGCGGAATATTCCATTTGAAATGGGTGGCAAGAAGTCTTAACACAAAGGTGAAGGAGGTCGCCACGGTAACCGACACCGTATAGTTGAAATTATGCATATACAAAACGTAAAAAATCATACTTCCCGCCAGTGCTGCAAGGGCATATATGCGTTTTCTCAGGACAAACGGAATTTCTTTTACCATAATATCCCGGAGAAAACCTCCGCCTATACCGGTAATCATTCCAATTAATATCGAAAGAAAGCCGTTCTGTGCAAAGCCGTAATCGATTGCCGCCTGGGTCCCGGTAACGGCAAAAATTCCAAGCCCCAGCGCGTCCACAATGTTGTTTACCGAGTCCAACATACGGCTGTTTCTGCAATATAAATCTTTGAAAAGAAAAGCTATCAGATATACAACAAGGGCAGTAACAACGGCAATCAGAACATACGAGCGGTCGGTAAATGCCTTCGGCGGAAAAACCCCAAGAAGAATGTCCCTGATTATTCCTCCGCCGGTGGCGGTTATCACAGCAAGGACAATGACACCGAAAGCGTCCGTGTGCTTGCTTATGGCTACCATAGCTCCCGATACGGCAAAGGCAATAACTCCCATGGTGCATATGATCTGCATTATCGTTTCGGTATACAAGAAAATCGCCTCCAAAAAAAGAATATACATTATATAAATATTAACACAGGAATGTCCGTAATTCAACAATTTTTTTATGACAAATTGCGGTACGAATACCATAAGGTGAATTTGTATAAATACCGTTCTTCAGCACAGCAAAGTTTGGAAATTTTGTCAAAAAAGAAATTAATTAAAAAAATTGTGTTGACAAATGCCGGTTAGTATGATATTATCAGAATGTATTTATTAATATTTTCCGATATATACCCGAGAAATATGGTTCGGAAGTTTCTACCACAGTGCCGTAAAAACTGTGACTATTGGTGTTTTTTTCAAGCAATTTGTTTTGTTTGGGAAATTTGGCGGCATGCTCCTAAAAAGCATGTTTTTTTAATTTTGTCGGGGTGATAGTTATTAAAGCATTAGAAGAAAAAATATTAAATGAAGGCTCGGTTCTGTCCGGCAATGTTCTTAAGGTGGGCAGCTTTTTAAATCAGCAGATTGATACAGCATTTCTCAAGGAAATCGGCAAAGAAATTGCACGACTGTACGAAAATGCAGGCGTGAACAAAATCTTTACCATCGAGGCATCCGGTATTGCAATTGCGGTTGCCGCGGCATTTTATCTTGATGTTCCCGTTGTTTTTGCAAAAAAGGGG
>JAQXUJ010000183.1 GCA_029219925.1 Clostridiales bacterium
TGCTGGGCATAATAGAAATATTCAGCAAATCGTATATTTCTACTTCTTTGTCCGATGCAATAGTATTTGCGGTTTTGATTATAGTCCTTCTTGTAAAGCCCACGGGCATACTCGGAAAGAAAATTACGGAGAAGGTGTGAGGTGGCAGATATGAATAAAATTAAACACTTAAATAAATTCACCTTAACAAATATCAAATCCTACGGATTGATTATTATAGCGTTTGCAATTCTTTTTCCGCTCCAGTCAGCAGGAATGATAAGCAACTCCATAAGCGGACAGCTTGTTCCCATATGCACGTATATAGTCATGGCGATTTCCCTTACCTTGACCGTAGGCTTTCTGGGAGAGCTGAGTCTGGGTCATGCCGGATTTATGAGCGTAGGCGCATTTACCGGCGTAATTGCGGCGGCATGCTTTAAGAATTTAATTCCCCAGCCCGGTCTGCTGCTTTTGACGTCAATTATCATAGGCGGTATATTTGCAGGCATTGCCGGATTGGTTATCGGTATTCCGGTACTTAGGCTGCGCGGCGACTATCTGGCAATCGTAACTCTCGCCTTCGGTGAGATAATCAAGAATATTATAAACTGTCTTTATGTAGGCGTTGACGTACATGGACTGCATGTGAACATGTTAAGCGCTGACGCGTTGGCAATGGAAAACGGTCAGCTTATCCTGAACGGGCCGCAGGGCGCCGTGGGTATTACCAAGCTTGCGACTTTGGGCGCAGGTGTGCTGCTTATACTGTTTTCGCTGTTCATTGTCCTCAATCTTGTAAACAGCAAGGCAGGACGTGCCGTTACGGCTATACGCGACAACAGAATTGCGGCAGAATCGGTAGGCATAGGAATTACCAGATATAAATTAACCGCATTTATTATTTCGGCTGTGCTTGCGGGAATGGCAGGGGCAATGTACGCAATGAACTTCTCAACCATTGCGGCAAAGAAATTTGATTTCAACACCTCGATACTTATTCTTGTATTCGTTGTACTCGGCGGCATGAATAATATTCCCGGCACTATTGTCGCTACTGCGCTTTTGTATATGCTCCCCGAGCTTTTAAGAGGTGTTGCGGATTACAGAATGTTGATTTACGCTGTTATCCTGATTATTGTAATGCTTGTTACAAACAGCGAAAAGGCAAAGCAGCTGCATGAGCTGGCGGTGTATAAGATAAAGAACAGAAAGACTAAAGAACGGGGGGAGAAATAATATGGCTAAAATGGTACCTGTTCCGAGCAATGCTATCATTCCGGAACGCGATTTAAACAAAACCCCTATTCTTGAAACCCATCATTTAGGAATAGA
The DNA here is from genome assembly GCA_029219925.1 of Clostridiales bacterium. Taxonomy (GTDB): domain Bacteria; phylum Bacillota; class Clostridia; order UBA1381; family UBA1381; genus UBA1738. Next base: position 1,315 of record JAQXUJ010000183.1, read on the forward strand.
TTTCGGCGGCCTTACCGCAGTGGATGAATTTTCTCTTACGGTGGGCAGAACCGAGATTGCCGGTCTGATAGGTCCAAACGGTGCCGGAAAAACAACGGTTTTCAATCTTCTTACAAACGTATACCATCCCACCAGGGGCGCAATTATGCTGGACGGAAAGTCCACCGCACGAAAAACAACCGCACAGGTGAGCAGAATGGGTATTGCCCGCACCTTCCAGAATATCAGACTCTTTTCCGATATGTCGGTGGTAGATAACGTAAAGGTTGGACTTCACAATTCCATTCATCAATCGCTGTTTTCATCGGTAACCCATCTTTTCGGATACAGAAAATCGGAAAAACAGTCCCGTGACGAGGCTCTTGAGCTTCTGGACTTCTTCAATATGGCAGACTTGGCGGAGCATCAGGCAGGGTCGCTGCCCTACGGCGAACAGCGGCGTCTTGAAATTGCACGTGCTCTTGCCACTCATCCCGGAATTATCCTGCTGGATGAGCCGGCGGCAGGTATGAACCCCTCGGAAACCTCCGAGCTTATGGAAAATATACGCCGAATAAGGGATAACTTCCATATTGCGGTTATGCTGATTGAGCATGACATGAATCTTGTAATGAACGTATGCGAGGGAATATGTGTTCTTGACCACGGAAAGATTATAGCCAAGGGCTCTCCTGAGGAGATTAAGGCAAATCCTGCTGTTATTGAAGCATATCTCGGCAAGAAAACGGAGGCATAGCTTATGTTAAAGGTTAATGATATAAATGTTTATTACGGGCAGATTCATGCGCTCAAGAACGTTTCAATAGAAGTAAATCAAGGGGAAATCGTAGCTCTAATAGGCGCAAACGGCGCAGGAAAATCAACTGCTCTGCGCACCATTTCCGGTCTTCTGCGCTCAAAAACCGGAAGCATAACACTGTTTGATGAGGATATTTCCAAAACAGAGGCATGCAAGCTGGTAGAAAAGGGACTGGCGCATGTTCCCGAAGGCCGCCGTATTTTCCTGCAAATGACGGTTCTCGAAAATCTTGAAATGGGCGCATACACCAATCCGACAAATGTGAAGGCAGGTATAAGCGAGGTTTTCGAACGTTTTCCGCGTCTTAAACACAGAAAAGACCAGATAGCCGGAACCCTTTCCGGCGGTGAACAGCAGATGCTTGCTATGGGAAGAGCGCTGATGAGCAAGCCTAAGCTTCTGATGCTTGACGAGCCGTCAATGGGACTTTCCCCCATACTTGTGCAGCAGATTTTTGATATTATAAAGGAACTGCACTCATCAGGCACAACAATACTGCTGGTTGAACAGAACGCCGAAATGGCGCTTAACATAGCCAACCGTGCATACGTGCTTGAGTCGGGCAAAATAAAGCTCTCCGGCACCGGCAAGGAGCTGGCACAGAGCGACGAAATCAAAAAGGCATATCTGGGCGGCTGATAATCCGTCAACCCATATGCCGACAATAATTACGATACTTCAGGCAGCCATAAACGGCTGTCTGTTTTTTTATGCAAGTTGCTGTGCGCAGCGGCATTGACTACACTCTACTCGACCACATTTTTATATTCCGCCACATCATATATGTTTTATCAAGAATTTTAGAATGGTTTCTTAATAATGCTGCTGCCTCTTCACATACATAAAAATCTATAATTTGCGTCCGGTTTTGCTCTTATTTTTATGCAAAATCGGTAAAATTTATAAAAATGTCAAAAAAATAACGTTACCCTCTTGTATATTTTTAATTTTTGGTGTAAAATATAATATGATAGACAAGGAATGGTAAAAATTCCTGTTTAAATTAAAAAATGTATTGGAGGAATTTTAACATGTCAGTTAAAGTTGCAATTAACGGTTTTGGACGTATCGGCCGTCTGGCATTCCGTCAGATGTTCGGTGCAGAGGGTTACGAAATTGTTGCTATCAACGATTTGACAGACCCGAAAATGCTCGCAAATCTTCTTAAGTATGATACAGCTCAGGGCGGCTACTGCGGCAGAATAGGCGAAGGCTTGCACACGGTTGAAGCCGGCGAAGGCTCAATCACGGTTGACGGCAAGAAAATTACAATTTATGCCGAAAAGGACGCTAAGGATCTTCCTTGGGGCGAAATCGGCGTAGACGTTGTTCTTGAGTGTACAGGCTTCTACTGCTCAAAAGAAAAGTCACAGGCTCACATTGACGCAGGCGCTAAAAAGGTTGTTATTTCCGCTCCTGCCGGCAAAGACCTTAAGACAATTGTTTACAGCGTAAACGAAAATACTCTTACTGCTGATGATAAAATCATTTCCGCAGCTTCATGTACAACAAACTGCCTGGCTCCTATGGCTAAGGCTCTTAACGATTATGCACCTATCCAGTCAGGTATTATGTCCACAATCCATGCTTATACCGGTGACCAGATGATTCTTGACGGTCCTCACAGAAAGGGTGACTTAAGACGTGCAAGAGCAGGCGCTGCTAACATCGTTCCTAACTCAACAGGCGCTGCTAAGGCTATCGGTCTTGTAATTCCCGAGCTGAACGGCAAGCTTATCGGTTCCGCTCAGAGAGTTCCCGTTCCTACCGGTTCAACAACAATTCTTACAGCTGTTGTTAAGGGCAACGACGTTACAATCGAGGGCATCAATGCTGCTATGAAGGCTGCTTCTTCAGAAAGCTTTGGCTACAACGAAGATCAGATTGTTTCTTCCGACGTTATCGGAATGAGATACGGTTCATTGTTTGACGCAACTCAGACAATGGTTTCAAAGATTTCTGATGATCTTTATGAGGTTCAGGTTGTTTCATGGTATGACAATGAAAACTCATACACAAGCCAGATGGTTAGAACAATTAAGTACTT
>JAQXUJ010000184.1 GCA_029219925.1 Clostridiales bacterium
CTTTAACAACTACGTCACCGTCTTCAACGGAATCATCGTTTACTGTGATCTTATTAGCAATAGTGCTTGTAACTGCGTTTGTTGAAGCGTCAGCGCCGTTCTTTACTGTAAAGTCAATTGTTGTTGCGCTTGCCTTGTATGTAACAGCAGCTACCTCAGCGATTTCGTAGTAGTTAACGAAAATCTTTGAATAGCCGTTATCGTTTTCGCTCTTAATCAAGGTTACTGTACCCTGAGCGTCACCGATAAACTTATCAAGGATAGCATTTCGTCTACCTGTTGCAGCAAGAGAGGCACTAGAAAGATTTGCATAATAAGCACCGTTTACATAAAGTGCTACATCATCACCTGACTTCATTGTGTAGTACTTTGAATCAAATCTTACCTTGCCTGTTGATTCATATGCATTTGCACTAAGATCAGCGCTCTTTACATAAGAAGCAGCGTCAAAGGTCTTAACTTCTGTCTTGCCCGAAGGAGCGAAGTAAATCATTTCCTTCTCGTCATATTCATTTGTGATGAATATAGCCTTACCGGACTGGAACAGGTTAGCATCAGCATCAATACCCTTTGCAAGGAACTTCTGGCTTGCAAGAGCAGTTGTGATAGCTACCTTTGTATCAGGCCACCAGTCAGCTCTTTCAACAGTAGCTCTGATTTCATCGTTTTCAAAGCCTGAATCTGTCTTAGCTGTGTTTGTGATCATTGCTGTTATAGCATAACCGTCAAACTTGTCTGACAAAAGTGTCTTGAAGTCTCTGTTCTGCTTACCATCGAGCTGTGAATATGTATTTCCTGAGAATGTGTACTCAGTAACACCAAGCTGAGGAGTCAGCAATGCATTGTACAGCATCTGAGCAACCTGTGCTCTTGTAAGCTTTGTGTCCTTAGAAACCTGAACACCCTTGTTGATACCAACAGAAGCAGCCATAGCTGTGTAACCAGCTGACCAATCATCTGATGTTGAGTTAGCTGCAGCGTAATCACCGTAGCCTGTAATCTTTGTAAGCATTACGCACATCTGAGCGTATGTTACGTTATCCTTCGGTGCGAATGTTGTGTCATTCATACCTGCGATGAAGCCCTGTGCAACACCTACGTTAACGTAGCCTGCAGCCCATGAAGCCTCTGTGTTCACATCTGCGAACTTTGATGTTCCTGCTGAAGCCTTCGCATCTTCTGTCATGTTCAATGCGCCTACAATCATTGTAGCAGCTTCTGCTCTTGTGATTTCACCATCCGGCTTAAAAGAACCATCTTCATAACCGTTGATGATGCCCAATGCTGAAAGTACATCTACTGCTTCAGCATAGGCTGCTGTATCAGCTACGTCTGTAAACTTTGCTGCGCTTACTGCCGCAAATGAGCTTACTGAAATAGCAAGAGCGATAACAGCGGAAATTACTCTTTTGAAATTCTTCATAATTTCAAATCCTCCCTTTTTTCTATTTTGAAAGGGTGTTTTCTGTATTCCGAGTGCACCCTTTCTTTTTCACATCGGAATTATCCTGCGTCAGGGTATGCCCTGACTATGCATTGATTTTACCACCTTAAAGCGGCGTTGTCAATGCAATTTCGGCAGATGTAATATAACTGTAAAATAGGTGTTATACAAGAATATTTATGTAATTTTACATTAATTTTGTAATATTGACATAATATTCCCAAGCACATTTTCGGTTATATTACAGCCATATAATATCATTTTACTATTTTATACCGGCATTGTCAAGACTTTTGATAAAAATTGTCAGTTTGTTTTGCATGATTTAATTTTTTCTCTTCTGATTTTGTTGAAGGTGTATAAAATTTTATTTTGCATGCAGCTTTTGGGCCGCATAACGACTTTTTTATTACGCATACTTTTATATAATTTTGATTTTCCGTATTGTAATTCCGTGGAAAATGGTGTATAATATACTATATTATAAGGAAATTATTTTACATAAGGAGATTTTTATGCTTGATAAATTAGACACGCTTGAAACACGTTTTGAGTTGGTTAACCAAAAGCTGTCCGACCCCGACGTTATCAGCGACCAGGAGGAATTTAAAAAACTGTGCAAGGAAAATTCCGACCTTACACCTATTATTGAAAAATATCGTGAATATAAATCGGCTAAAACTACAATCGCCGAATGCCGCGATATTATATCAAGCGGCGATAAAGAGCTTGAAGAGCTTGCCCGGCAGGAACTGTCCGATGCGGAAAAGGCTCTTGAAGCAGCCGCCTGCGAACTGAAAATTCTTCTTCTGCCAAAGGATCCCAACGATGACAAGAACGTCATTATCGAAATCCGAGGCGGCACCGGAGGCGAAGAGGCGGCGCTTTTTGCTGCGGATCTCTTCCGCATGTACACCATGTACGCAGAATCCAAACGCTGGCAGATAGAAATTCTCTCATCTAACCCCACAGATATCGGCGGTTATAAGGAAATCACCTTTTCGGTTACCGGTCAGGGGGCTTATTCACGCTTCAAATTCGAAAGCGGCGTACACCGCGTACAGCGTGTTCCCTCAACGGAATCTCAGGGGCGCATACAGACCTCCGCGGCAACCGTTGCCGTTCTTCCCGAGGTTGAGGAGGTCGAGGTAGAAATTAACCCCAACGACCTCAGAATTGACGTATTCCGTGCCGGAGGTCCCGGCGGACAATGCGTCAATACTACCGATTCTGCCGTGCGCATAACACATATTCCCACGGGAATTGTTGTGTCATGTCAGGACGAGAAATCCCAGTTTAAAAACAAGGACAAGGCAATGAAAATTCTTCGTTCCCGCATATATGAGGCTATGGAGGCGGAACGTCATTCACAGATTGCCGACGAACGAAAATCACAAATCGGCTCCGGTGACCGCAGTGAGCGCATACGTACCTACAACTACCCGCAGAGCCGTGTGACCGACCACAGAATAAATCTTACATTATATAAATTGGAACAAATTCTGAACGGCTCGCTTGACGAGCTTATCGACGCCCTGATCACCGCCGACCAGGCGGCGAAAATGGCAGGCGACGAATAAAAGGAGGGTTTATATGAAAAATCAGCATGTACCGTACAAAATTCCTCATGTACGGGATTTTAGGGAAATGGTTAATTATATCGGTGATACATATTCCGATAAAACTATCTTTCAATACTTTAAGGATGACGTCAAGGTGACCGTTACCTTCGCACAGTTCAAAAGAGACGTTTTTGCCCTCGGCAGCTACTTCTACAGCATCGGTCTTGAGGATTCTAAAATTACCCTTTATGCTGAAAACAGCTATGAATGGATTGTTACTTATCTTGCAGCCGTAGCCGGCGGAAATATTATCGTGCCTCTCGATAAGGAATTAAAGCCCGAAGAGGCGGCTGTGCTGTTTCGCTCCTGCAACGCCGATATGCTGGTTTATTCCGAAAAAAAATCTGCTTTGGCAGAGTATCTCGGCAGTGACCTTAAGCACAGCCTATGTCTTTCAAACTTCACCGACGCCGTGAGCAAAGGTGCAGAGCTGGTTGACAGCTGCGGCATAAACGAAAAGGAAATTGACGTGGAGGCAGTGTGCGCCATCATTTACACATCAGGCACTACCGGTGTCCCCAAGGGAGTTATGCTTTCCCAACGCAACCTGATTTCGGATATGATTTTATCTATCGAATCCATGTGGTTCCCTCGAGGCACCGTTGCGGTTCTTCCATTTAACCACACCTTTGGCATGATGGCTTGCGTTCTGTGCCAGATTTACTGTGGCTTCCCCGTTTTCATCAACAGCGGCCTTAAATACGTTATGCGTGATATTAAAGAGGCGAAACCCGGGCATGTGTCGGTTGTTCCGCTGTTTATGGAAAGCTTCTACAAGGGCATATGGAAAAATGCAAAAAAAGCCGGCAAGGATAAAGCGCTCAAAAAACTTATTAAGGTAAGCAACACCCTCCGCAAAGCCGGCATTGATATGCGGAAAACCTTCTTTAAGTCGGTTATCGACGGCTTCGGAGGAAATCTTGAAATGCTCATTACGGGCGGCGCACCTATCTCGGATGAGCTTATAAAGGGCTTTGACGATTTTGGAATTAAGGTTATTAACGGTTTCGGTATAACCGAATGTTCCCCTATTGTAGCGCTGAGCAAGTATGAGGGCAATAAGTCCGGCAGCGTAGGGCTTCCGATTAAAACCGTTCAGGTTAAGACTATCAACAACAACTCTGACGGCGAAGGCGAGCTGTGCGTCAAGGGTGATATTGTTATGATGGGATATTACAACAATCCCGAAGCAAATGCCGAGGTATTTTGCGACGGTTGGTTCAATACCGGTGATATTGGAAGAATTGACGATGACGGCTTTGTATTTATCACCGGCAGAAAGAAAAATCTTATTATTCTTGACAACGGTAAAAATGTGTATCCCGAAGAGCTGGAATATTTAATCGGCAGAATTGAAGGCGTTACAGAAGTATTGGTCTATTCGGAGGACGGCTTTATTACTGCCGAAATCTACGCAGAAGATATGTCGCTGAAGGACGCTGTAACCGACGCCATAAAAAACAAACTCAATCCTTCGGTTGCCGCTTATAAACAAATTCGTAAAATCAAGTTCCGCGACAGGGAGTTTGAAAAAACAACCACAAAGAAGATTAAAAGGTAGCAAAACGGTCTGTTCCCGAAAAGTACGGAACAGACCGTTTTATTCAATTCAATTTAACAATTTCAATGCCTGTATAGTAGGTTTTTAAAATCTCATCGTATTTTTTTCCTTCAGCTGCAAGATAATTTGCTCCGTACTGACTCATTCCTACGCCATGACCGTAGCCAGTCACGTGAAAATATACCATCTCTCCGTCCACCGTGACCTCCGCATTCGTGGAACGCAAACCGTAAAGTGACCTGAATTTTGTACCCTTTACAGGCACTCCGCCTACAGAAACGGTAATTATCCCTCCTGCTTCGCTCCGAGCAATATTCCCCACTATTTCCTTAGAGAAATCGACGCCTTCAATATTCTCCGCAGCAATTTTTTTAAATTCCTCCAAAGTCATTTCCTTTTCCGACTTATATTTCGGCGACTGCAAATCCCCCGGGCTGTCCACACTTACCAGATACGGTCTATCCCCTCCCCATACGTCCTTTGAACTCTCGGTTTTGCCTGACGACGTTGAATGGAATACGGCAGAAATAACCTCTCCGTTATACGTCATAACCTCATCCGCCGTCTCATCAACCGCCGCCGAGATTTTCTCCCAGTTCTTATCCGCGTCCTTTCCCCAGCTTTCACGTCGCTTTTCCTCTGAAATCCAAGCCTTGCAGTGCGTCGAATCGGTACATATATCTGCTCCTTTATGTTCCGCCGGCGTCCCCGATGTCCTGTATGCACTGCGCCGTGCCTCAAGATAGCTGCGTGCCGCCACCGCCTGAGCCTTTAACGCCTCCGGCTCAAAGCTTGCCGGCATTTCGGCCGACACCACCTCTTTCAGATACTGACTTTTACTCATATCAACCACTTTGTCCTCCGAAGTGACATAAACCGAAATGGTTTCCTCGCTTTCCGGGGTAGGTTTTTCGTATTTTCCGTATTGTATAAGCAGCGTTACCGGTACAGCCACCGTCACCGCCAAAATTGCAGCTATTATAATAAGTATCTTTTTCATCAAAAAAATCACCCACTTATCTATATGACAAACGGGTGATTTATATTCATATTCTCCTTGCCAGCTTTTCCACATTGTCTCGGCGAAACTGCTCAAATCTGTCCTCCTCAATGGCAGTGCGTATCATCGCCGCAAGCTCGTTGTAAAAGTACAGATTATGCATAACCGCCAGGCGCATACCAAGGATTTCCTTTGCCTTAAACAGATGGCGTATATATGCACGAGAAAATTTTTTGCAGACAGGACAGCCGCATTCTTCATCAATAGGCCGCATGTCCCGCTCATAGCATTGATTCAGCAGATTCATGGTCCCATTACGGGTGAAAATAAATGCATGACGCGCATTCCGCGACGGCATGACGCAGTCGAAGAAATCAATTCCCCTGGCAACGCCTTCAATAATATTTGACGGTGTTCCCACTCCCATCAAATACCGGGGACGGTCCTCCGGCGCATACGGAAGGGTTACGTCCAGAATATGATACATTTCCTCATGGCTTTCTCCCACCGCAAGTCCGCCTATTGCATACCCCGGCAAATCCAGTTTCGCAATCTCCTTCATATGCCATATGCGAATATCGTCATGAGTTCCGCCTTGATTTATGCCGAAAAGCAGCTGATGTTTGTTTATCGTAGAATCAAGGGCGTTCAGCCTTTTCATTTCCTCCTTGCATCGCACCAGCCAGCGATAGGTGCGCTCGCAGGATTTTTTTACATAATCGTGGGGCGCAGGATTTTCAATACATTCATCAAACGCCATTGCGATTGTGGACGCAAGATTGGACTGAATTTGCATGCTTTCCTCCGGTCCCATAAATATACGGCGTCCGTCGATATGCGAATTAAAATGAACCCCATCCTCTGTAATCTTCCTCAGCTTCGCCAGCGAAAATACCTGGAACCCGCCGCTGTCGGTCAGAATCGGACGGTTCCAGCACATAAATTTATGCAGTCCGCCAAGTTCATGAATTAATTTGTCACCGGGTCTTAGGTGTAGATGATAGGTATTTGAAAGCTCAATCTGACATCCGATATTTTCAAGGTCGGTTGAAGAAAGTCCGCCCTTTATTGCCGCAATTGTGCCTACGTTTTGAAAAACCGGAGTCTGTACCGTGCCGTGAACTGTGGTAAATTCACCACGCCGGGCAAGACCGTTGGTGTGTAAAATCTTAAACATATACTAACCCCTTCGAAATTCATGCCTTAAAACCGTCGTTTTCTGCACTCCGCAGAAAAATATGACTGCTTACCGGCAAATATAACTAAAATAACCGCCTGAACTGCGGTTATTTACAAAATATCATTCTTCTTTACTAATTATACTCCATGCCGGGACTTTTGTCAATCTTTTTGCATCAAAATACAACCGTACCAAAATCATATATCAAACCGCACCTCCGGCAATTGACAGCAGCATCTGCCATTTCCAAAGGTGATGACCCGCAACTGCAGCAATGAAAATCAGCTCCGGTACCGCCACAATACGCATATTATTCAATAAGCATCGCATCGCCGAAGCTGAAAAAGCGATAGCGTTCTTTTACCGCCTCATTGTATGCGTTTAATATGTTTTCTCTCCCGGCAAGTGCGCTGACAAGCATTATCAGCGTGGATTCGGGAAGATGAAAGTTTGTAATAAGTGCGTCAATCACATTGAATTTTTTTCCGGGATAAATGAAAATATCGGTCCAGCCTGTCTGTGGCTTTAATTCACTGCCGTCCGCGCCTACCGTTTCCAGTGTGCGTGTTGCTGTTGTACCTACAGCAACAACACGTCCGCCTTTTTTCTTTGTTTCGTTCACCAACTCCGCTGTTTCCCGTGGAAGGATATAAAATTCCGAGTGCATTTTATGGTCTAAAATATCGTCCGCCTTGACAGGTCTAAAGGTTCCCAATCCCACATGCAGCGTAACATATCCAATTCTGACGCCCTTGTTTTGAATCTCATTAAGCAGCTCCTTTGTAAAGTGTAATCCCGCCGTGGGTGCCGCCGCAGATCCGGAGCATTTGGCGTATACCGTCTGATACCTGTCCTTATCCTCCAGCTTTTTTGTAATATAGTGAGGTAACGGCATTTCTCCCAGCCTGTCCAGCACCTCTTCAAATACGCCGTCGTAATAAAATTTCACAATTCTGTTGCCGTCGTTCACAACCTCCAGCACCTCTGCCCTAAGCTCGCCGCTGCCGAAAACAAACCTTGCGCCAGGCTTTGCTTTACGCCCCGGTTTCAGAATAACCTCCCACTCGTCCAGCTTATGCTTATGAAGAAGCAAAAACTCGATATGTCCGCCGCTGCCTTCCTTTACGCCGTACAGACGGGCGGGAATAACCTTTGTATCATTCAGAATAAGGCAGTCCCCGGCATTAAGCTCGTCAATAATATCGTAAAAATGTCTGTGGCGTATTTCGCCCGTAGTTTTATCAAGACACATAAGCCGCGATGACGCCCTGTCTTCCGTCGGCTCCTGAGCAATAAGCTCGGGCGGTAATTCATAATAAAAATCCTGTCGCTTCATTATTAAATCCTTTCGGTAAACGGTCTACTGTAAATCAATTTTTCCCAGCGCCGTTAAAATTCCCTTTGCAATTCCGCTTGCAATACTTTCCTGATAGCTATCGCTTATCAGTTTTTCCAGTTCCTGCGGATTATTCATAAACCCAATTTCAATCAGATTTGCCGGCATGTTGCTCTTCCGCGTAACAAGAAGATTTCCCGATTTTACTCCCCGGGACTTCGCATCGGTGCTATTTACGGTACTCTTTAGAATAATATCCGCCATTTCCTTGCTTGTTATACCGTAATCACTGCCGTTATTCTGCTCGCTGTAATAAATTTCAATTCCATTTGCTGCGGTCACCGCCGCCGTTGTGGAATTTAAGTGAATACTAAGGAAAATCACCGCGCCTGCGCTGTTGGCAAGCTCCGGGCGCTCGTCCAGGGTAGGATATGTATCCCCCGTACGCGTCATTATAACCCTAATGCCCTTCGCTTCAAGATTTTTCTGCACCTTTTTCGCAACAGTAAGCGCAATATCCTTCTCTTTATACGTCTTTCCGCTTCCCGCCGACATTGTTTCCAGGATCGGTTCGGTGGTTTCCAGTGCTGCTTTATACGCCGCCATTTCCTCATTATTCATAAGTGAGCCGGATGCTCCGGGGTCGCTTCCGCCGTGACCTGCGTCAATTACCACAATTTTTTCGCCGTTGGGCAGAGTGGGCTTGGTGCTTGGCGATGGCGAAGCCGTAGGCTTTGGAGTCGCCGTAGGAGCAGGCGAAGGCTGTGACACATTCGCGCTTTCATCGGACGAAATCATAAATACCACCGCCCTGCCGTCCTCTGACAGGGAAACGCTGTATTTTTTCATGCTTTGGGTATCAATTGCAATTCTTGTGCTGGAATCGTGCAGCCCCATCCGTACTGCGGTGACCGCGCCCAGATTTACCTCTGTTTTGTTCGCCGTGGTATATGACGCGTTTGAAACGTCTACATAAAGCACGTTTGATGCCGTTACCGCCCCTTTCGAAATTCCCGAAATACTTCCGCTTGCCGAAACTCTGACAGTCACTACATTGCCGTTCTGCGAATATTCGATTTTATTAAGCTTAACGGCAGACGGCTTTGGCGTTTCATCCGGCTGTGCTGCCGAGCCGTCCGAAACGCTAATCAATCCGGCTTGTCCGTCAAAATTAACGTCAAGTCCAACGCTCTCGGAAATAAAACGAACTGGAACCATGGTTTTTGCCGATTCTCCCCATTTTGCGATTAGGCGTGGAAAAGCGCCATCCGGTATTGTTGTTTTCACGCCGTTCACCGCTGCCTGCGTATTTCCTATCTGAAGCAGGACGCTCTGTTTCCCATATGTTATGTCTATGGATTTGTCGCTGTCCTCATAATCCACCTTCGCTCCCAGCGCCTCAAACACTTCTCGCACGGGAACAAGCGCTCTGTCATTAAAAATTATCGGCTCCAGCGGCAAATTTGTAAGCTTTTTCCCGTTCACCTCCAGGGAATAGACTGCGCCGGTATAATTATGTACGCTTCCGTCATATTCCAGAATAATTGAGGCCGAGGCTGCCGTGTTCATGAAAAAGCAGCATATCAGCAAGAATATCGTTACTGTTTTTTTCAAAATAAATCCTCCTTAAAAGTTTGCAGCGAATGTTCATCGCCGCATTTTCGACGGGCATACAGTCTTATTCCGGCATAGGAATATTGTAATGCTCGTATCCTGCCTGAGTAACCGTTCTTCCCCTCGGCGTTCTGGCAATATACCCCAGCTGCAGCAGGTATGGCTCATACACGTCCTCAATTGTATTTGGTTCTTCACCAATGGTTGCGGCAAGGGTATCAAGACCCACCGGTCCGCCTCCAAAATTTTTAATCATAGTCATTATCATCTTGTTATCAATTTCATCAAGACCCATTTCGTCAATTTCCATACGTTTCAGAGATTCCGCCGCATTCTCCGCAGTTATTTCACCGCTGTAGCTTACCTGGGCGAAATCGCGGACGCGTTTTAACAGCCGGTTGGCAATTCTCGGCGTCCCGCGCGATCGGCTTGCTATTTCCGCCGCACCGCTGTCGTCTATTTTGACATTGAGAATGTCGGCAGAGCGCTTAATAATACGCACCAATTCCTCCGGCTTGTAAAGTTCAAGCCGTGCCAGCACGCCGAAACGGTCGCGGAGAGGCGCCGTAAGAAGTCCCGCACGGGTAGTTGCGCCTATTAATGTAAATTTCGGAAGATCGAGACGTATTGACTTTGCGGACGGTCCCTTTCCTATTATAATATCCAGTGCATAATCCTCCATTGCGGGATAGAGAATTTCCTCTACCGTCCGCGACATTCTGTGAATTTCATCAATAAACAGTATGTCATTCTGTGAAAGATTAGTCAGAATTGCCGCCAAATCCCCGGCCTTTTCTATAGCAGGACCGCTGGTTATGCGGATATTTACGCCCATTTCGTTGGCGATTACACCCGCAAGGGTGGTTTTTCCCAGTCCCGGCGGGCCGTAAAGAAGCACATGGTCAAGAGGCTCCCGCCGTTCCTTTGCGGCGTCAATAAATATGCTGAGATTACCCTTCACCTTTTCCTGTCCGACATAATCCTCCAGCCGATGCGGTCTTAATCCCACTTCTATGTCGCTGTCCTCGTCAATATAATCGCTTGTAACAATTCTTTCGTTATCATCAAAAATCATAGCATTACCTCATCAATTTTTTTAAAGCAAGCTTTACAATTTCCTCTGTAGGCAGCGACGCATCGGTTTTGGCTACTGCGGATTTTGCGTCGCTTTGGGAATATCCCAGTACCATCAGAGCGCTTACCGCCTCTGACTGGGTGTCGTTTATGCTGACCTCTTCGGCGATATTTTCCGGAAGAATTTCCGCCTTTTTCAGCTTGTCTTTAAGCTCCAGAATGATACGCTGTGCCATTTTAGCACCAACGCCCGCCGCCTTGGTCAAAGCTTTTGCGTCATTTGTAATAACCGCCAGCGCCACAGCGTTGGGCGTCATAACTGACAAAATTGCAAGTGCGGCTTTAGGCCCCACTCCCGAAACGGACAACAGCTGTAAAAACATATTCAGTTCATCATGGGAGAAAAATCCGTAAAGATCAAAAACGTCCTCCCTTACATGCAGATAAGTATAAAGTGTGGCATCCGCACCTTCCTTTAACGCATTTTTTGTGGTTTCGGAGGTATATAGCTTGTACCCCACTCCGCCGCAGTCAAGCACCACAAAGCTCTCCTGGCGCAGCACAAGCTTTCCTTTTATATAATAGTACATTCCGCCGTCCTCACTCAATCAAAATATGGCAATCCGCATGGTAACACCTATCCCATTATACAGATTACTGTTTAATTATATCACATTTTGGCACCTCACGCCGTTACATTTGTATTACAGGTATGTAACGGATTTTACAAACGGTTTGTTCCCAGCTCGTCGTTAATTTTCGACGAATGCGCATGGCAGATCGCTACGGCGAGAGCATCGGCGGCATCATCGGGACGGGGAATTGCGTTCAGATTTAAAAGCATTTTAACCATCTGCTGAATTTGTCCTTTTTCCGCCCGTCCGTAGCCGGTTACCGCCTGCTTAATCTGCAGCGGAGTATATTCAAAAATGGGTATGTCCAGTGCGGCTGTTTCCGCCACAAGCACTCCCCGTGCCTGAGCTACAGCAATGGCGGTTTTGGCATTATTATTAAAGAACAGTTCCTCTATTGCGACAGCGTCGGGTTTATATTTATGCAAATATTCATCAATTTCCTCCTTTATCTTCCGAAGTCTCAGACTGGTTATCATTGACGCATGGGTAGTAATGGCGTTGTACTCAATGGGTCGGAACTTATTTCCCTTGTATTCAAGCACTCCGATGCCGACAATGGCATATCCGGGGTCAATTCCTAAAATAATCACAAAAAACACCTCTTTATTTTGTATACATTTATAACATTTTACTATTGCATAAATATAAATAAAAATGTATAATAATACTAACGATATTTATACATATATTTTACAACAAATCAGGAGGAATTTCAATATGGCAAAGGAAAAAGTTGTTCTTGCGTATTCGGGCGGACTGGATACGTCAATCATTATACCGTGGCTGAAGGAAAACTATGACTATGACGTTATTGCGGTGTGCGGCGACGTTGGACAAGGAAAAGAAACGGACGGACTTGAGGAACGTGCGAAAAAGGCGGGTGCGTCCAAGCTGTATCTGGCGGATTTGAAGGCAGAGTATGTCAAGGATTATATATGGCCTGTGGTAAAATCCGGCGCAGAATATGAGGGGAAATATCTTTTGGGCACATCTCACGCACGTCCTATTATCGCGAAAAAGCTGGTTGAGATTGCCGAGAAAGAGGGAGCGACGGCAATATGCCATGGCTGTACGGGAAAGGGCAACGACCAGGTTCGATTTGAGCTTACCATCAAGGCGCTTAACCCCAAGCTGAAGGTAATTGCGCCGTGGCGTATATGGGACATCAAGTCCAGGGAAGACGCGGTGGATTATGCGGTTGCCCATAACATTGACATTCCGGTCACAAAGAAGGAGCTGTATTCTCGTGACCGCAATGTATGGCATATCAGTCATGAGGGCATGGATTTGGAAAATCCGGCAAACGAGCCTCAGCTTGACAGCCTGTTAAAGCTGGGAGTATCCCCCGAAAAAGCGCCGGACGAGGCGAAATATGTTACAATCAGCTTTGAAAAGGGAGAGGCTGTAGCGCTGGACGGCAAGAAAATGGAGCCGCTGGCACTTTTGCAGGAGCTTAATAAGCTGGGCGGAGCTTATGGCGTAGGAATTGCGGATATTGTTGAGGATCGTTTGGTTGGCATGAAATCCCGAGGTGTATATGAAACTCCGGGCGGAACAATCCTTTACGCCGCAATCAAGGAGCTTGAATATCTCTGTCTTGACCGTGATACACAGAGCTTTAAGCGCCAGGCAGCAGTCAAGTTTGCAGAGCTTGTGTACGACGGCAAATGGTTTACGCCGCTTCGCGAGGCAATGAGTGCAATGTTCGATGTCATGGACGAAACCGTCACCGGCGACGTCAAGCTAAAGCTATACAAGGGTAATATTTATCCCGCAGGTGCAACAAGTCCGTATTCCCTGTACAATGAAGATATTGCGTCCTTCGGCGATTCTCACGAATTGTACTCACACAAGGATTCGGAGGGTTTCATCAATCTGTTCGGTCTGCCGCTTAAGGTTCGGGCAATGATGATGGAAAAGAACGGAGAAAATAAGTACAAAAAATAACTAAAATAAGGGGCGGTAACACGCCCCTTAATCTGTTTAAAGGAGAAAAAGAATGGCAAAGCTATGGGGAGGTCGGTTCCAAAAAGCTACCGACAAAAAAGTAGACGATTTTAACTCGTCAATACGATTTGACAAACGCATGTACCGCCAGGATATAAAGGGCAGTATCGCACACGCCGCAATGCTGGGAAAGCAAGGGATTATCGCAAAGGAGGACTCGGAAAAGATTATTGCCGGGCTGAAAGAAATACTTTCCGATATAGAGGCGGGCAAGGTGGAATTTTTGATAGATGCCGAGGATATACATATGAATATCGAAAAGCTGCTCACAGACAAAATCGGTGACAGCGGCAAGCGGTTGCACACCGGCAGGAGCAGAAATGACCAGGTGGCGCTGGACATACGCATGTACCTTATGGATGAAATTGACGAAATTTCCCAAATGATAAAAGCATTAATGACAACGCTTGTTTCCCTTGCGGAACAATACACCGAAACCATAATGCCGGGTTATACACATCTTCAAAAGGCGCAGCTAATCACATTTGCACATCATTTAATGGCATATTTTGAAATGTTCAAGAGGGATTTTGAAAGGTTATCCGACTGTAAAAAACGCACTTCCGTAATGCCTCTGGGTTCGGGCGCGCTGGCAGGAACAACATACCCGTTAGACCGCGAGTTTGTATGCAGTGAGCTGGGATTTTCAGCAGTTACTCAAAATTCTCTCGACGGCGTTTCCGACCGGGATTTTGTTATTGAAGCTGCCGGCTGTCTTTCACTTATAATGATGCATCTTTCGCGATTTTGTGAAGAGCTGATATTATGGTCAAGTCATGAATTTTCCTTTGTGGAAATGGACGACGCCTTTTCTACCGGTTCATCAATTATGCCGCAGAAAAAAAATCCCGACGTTGCGGAGCTTATCCGGGGCAAGACGGGGCGTGTTTACGG
>JAQXUJ010000185.1 GCA_029219925.1 Clostridiales bacterium
TTCCACCTATGAGGAGGAAAACGAGTCTGAGGTCAGTGACCGTAAAAAGATTGTTGTCCTTGGTTCGGGACCGATACGAATTGGTCAGGGAGTGGAATTTGATTATTCCACGGTTCATGCGGTGCAGACTATCAAAAATGCCGGCTGCGAGGCAATAATAATTAATAATAATCCTGAAACGGTTTCAACGGATTATACCTGCAGCGATAAGCTTTATTTCGAGCCGCTGACAGTCGAAGACGTTATGAATATTATCGAGCTTGAAAAACCGCTTGGAGTTGTTGCGTCACTTGGAGGGCAGACCGCTATAAACCTTGCGGAACCACTTGCTAAACGGGGTGTGAAAATTATCGGTACCGACTGCCGGGCAATTGATAATGCGGAAAACCGCGACAGCTTTGAAAAAATAATGGAAAAGCTGCAAATTCCTCAGCCAAAAGGGCGTGCGGTAACCAATATTGAGGACGGTGTAGCTGCGGCGGAGGAGATTGGTTATCCTGTGCTTGTACGTCCGAGCTATGTCCTGGGCGGCAGAGCGATGCAGATCGTAGCTGATGAGGCAGGACTCAGACAGTATCTAAAGACGGCAGTTGAAATTGATGAGGACAGACCCGTTTTAGTTGACAAGTATATAATAGGAAAAGAGCTTGAGGTAGACGCTGTCTGCGACGGAGAAAACGTTTTTGTGCCGGGAATTATGGAGCATGTTGAGCGCACCGGAATACACTCCGGCGACAGCATCAGCGTATATCCTACCTTCAGCGTTTCGGAAAAGGCGAAGAATACTATTCTTGAATACACGAGGCGGCTTGGACTTGGTATAGGAATAAACGGACTGTTCAATATCCAGTTTATTGTAGACAAGGACGAAAACGTATATGTAATTGAGGTTAATCCGCGTTCTTCAAGAACGGTGCCGTTTTTGTCAAAGGCAACGGGGTATCCCATTGCGGATATTGCTACGCTGGTAATGCTGGGACATTCCCTTAAGGAACAGGGATATAATATGCTGTATCCTGAGGAGAGCAAGCGCTGGTACGTCAAAACGCCGGCATTCTCCTTCTCAAAAATCAGAGGTCTGGACGCATATCTATCACCGGAGATGAAATCCACCGGTGAAGCTATCGGCTACGATGATAGCCTCACGAGGGCGCTGTATAAATCGCTGAAAGCGTCTGGAATGAATGTGGTGAATTACGGAACGGTATTTGTTGCCGTGGCAGATGCCGATAAGGCAGAAGCATTGCCGCTTGTAAGAAGATTTTACGAGCTTGGATTTAACATCGAGGCAACTACGGGTACGGCAGGATTCTTAAAGGAAAACGGCATAAAAACACATACGGTAACCAAAGGCTCCGATGAAGACAGTGAAATTCTGACTGCAATCAGAAAGGGTTATGTAAATTATGTAATAAATACAAGAGAACTGGATTCATCGGGAGAGGAAACAGAAGGCTATAAAATTCGCCGCTGCGCTGTAGAAAATAATGTTACTATGTTTACATCCCTTGATACCGTGCGGGTTCTTTTGGATGTTCTTGAAGAAATGACAATAAAAATCTCGACAATATAACGATTAATGTTTTTTTGTGAAACAGTAAAAATAAGAGCAGAAAACCGTTGACATGTTGGGAAAAATGTGTTATTATGGTAAAAGATAAGGCAATGAAGAGAAGAGTAATCATAAGGGTAGGTAACAGAGAGCCTCAGCAGCTGGAAAGAGGTACCGAAGATTATGGTGAACATGGCCTCGGAGCTGCGCACCGACTGCAATTTTGCATAGGCTGCGATGGGAACGCCCATTACAGCGTAAGGGTATTGTTCTGTACCCTGTAAGGCGCATACTGTGAGGTGTGCGTGAATTAAGGTGGTAACACGAAGCGTAAAGCTCTCGTCCTTAGGTGAATTCTTTGGGCGCGAGCTTTTTTTGCACAAGGAGAGATATAATGAATAATTATGATGCGGAAACAAAATGTATTCAGAGCGGCTATACGCCAAAAAATAGCGAGCCCAGGGTTTTGCCTATTTTTCAGAGCACTACCTACAAATATGATTCGTCAGAACATCTCGGGGACTTGTTCGACCTGAAGGTGCCCGGTCATATGTATTCTCGCATTTCAAATCCTACATTGGAGTGCGTTGAGGCGAAAATTTCCGATTTGGAAGGCGGAATCGGAGCGGCTCTTACGACTTCGGGTCAGGCGGCAAATCTTCTTGCGATATTAAATATTACTTCAAGCGGACAGAATTTTGTCAGTCTGTCATCAATATATGGCGGAACGGTAAATCTTTTTGCTGTAACACTTAAACGTATGGGAATCGAAGCACGGTTTGTTACTCCGGAAATGACCGATGAAGAAATTGACGAGCTGTTTGATGAAAATACGCGTCTTGTATTCGGTGAAACTATTGCAAATCCGGCGCTAAAGGTACTTGATATAGAAAGATATGCAGATGTAGCGCACAGACACGGCGTACCGCTGCTTGTTGACAACACGTTTGCTACACCGATTTTGTGCAGACCGATGGATTTCGGCGCAGATATCGTAATACATTCCACTACAAAATATATGGACGGCCATGCAACAGTTGTTGGCGGCTGTGTTGTGGACAGCGGAAACTTCAACTGGGATAACGGAAAATTCCCGGAGCTTACCGAGCCTGACGAATCGTACCACGGAGTTATTTACACAAAATCTTTCGGTAAATCGGCGTATATAACAAAGCTTAGAGTACAGCTGATAAGGGATTTCGGTGTTGCACCCAGTGCGATAAATGCATTTTTATTGAATTTGGGGCTTGAAACCCTTCATCTTCGTATGGAAAGGCATTGCGAGAACGCACTGAAGGTTGCCGAATATCTTGAAAAGAATGACAAAATTGCGTGGGTAAATTATCCGAAACTAAAATCAAGCGCAGATTTTGCTCTGGCGGAAAAATATCTGCCAAAGGGCGCCTGCGGAGTAATTTCCTTCGGTATAAAGGGAGGAAGAGCCGCAGCGGTCAAATTTATGGACA
>JAQXUJ010000186.1 GCA_029219925.1 Clostridiales bacterium
AGCGGAGGCAAACCTTCGGCTTGTGGTAAGTATAGCAAAGCGCTATGTGGGGCGTGGCATGATGTTCCTTGACCTCATTCAAGAGGGTAATCTCGGTCTAATTAAAGCGGTGGACAAGTTTGATTATTCAAAAGGATACAAATTCAGCACCTATGCCACATGGTGGATAAGACAGGCTATTACCAGAGCAATAGCAGACCAGGCAAGGACAATACGTATACCGGTTCACATGGTGGAAACAATCAATAAGCTTGTAAGAATTTCCAGACAGCTCGTTCAGGAGCTGGGAAGAGAACCTACTCCGGAAGAGCTTGCAAAGGAATTGAATATGTCCATCGATAAGGTGCGTGAAATATCGAAAATCTCACAGGAGCCTGTTTCCCTTGAAACTCCTATCGGCGAGGAGGAGGACAGTCACCTCGGCGACTTTATCCCCGATGATGACGCACCGGCTCCGTCTGAGGCGGCAAGCTTTGTTATGCTCAAGGAGCAGCTGGTTGATGTATTAAAAACTCTCACACCCCGCGAGGAAAAGGTTCTCAGACTCCGTTTCGGGCTTGAGGACGGACGTCAGCGCACTTTGGAGGAAGTAGGAAAGGAATTTAACGTCACAAGAGAGCGTATAAGACAGATTGAGGCGAAAGCTCTTCGTAAACTGCGTCATCCTTCACGCAGCAAAAAGTTAAAGGATTATCTTGATTAAGGAGTTACTATGGACTGGATTCGGGTAAGTATTTACACCACAACAGAGGGGATAGAGCCGGTTTTGGGAAGGCTTCTTCAGCTCGGAATTGACGGCACGGAAATTGAGGACGAGGCCGACTTTAAAAATTTTCTTGAAAATAACAGGGACTGCTGGGACTATGTTGACGATGAGCTTGTTAAGGAGAAGGAAGGCGAAACATGCGTCAAGGTTTATATTGAAGCCGATAATCCCGATATGCTTAATGCCATCAAAACAGAAATGTCTGAGCTTAAGAATATGGATACCGAAGGGATTTTCGGTAGACTTGAAGTTCAGCTTGACAGCATATGCGAGGAGGATTGGGCGAATACCTGGAAAAAATATTTTCACGTTATGGAAATTGGCGAAAATCTTATTGTAAAGCCCTATTGGGAAAATACCGAACCTTGCGAAAAAACAGTGTTTGAAATAAACCCGGGACTAACCTTCGGCACTGGCTCGCATCACACCACAAGGCTTTGTCTTGAGGACATCGAAAAGACGGTTAAGGAAAATGACGTTGTGCTTGACTTGGGCTGCGGCAGTGGTATACTTTCGATTGTTTCTCTTATGCTCGGTGCAAAATCCGCCGTTGCCGTTGACATTGATAAAAACTCTTTTGAAACAGCGTTCGATAATCTGTCACGAAACAAAATTGACAAAAGCAGATATTCCGTTTATATCGGAAATATACTGTCTGACGATGAATTGCAAGAGAAAATTCTTTCTCAAAAATATGACATAGTGCTTGCTAATATTGTTGCAGATGTGATTATAGCGGCGCTCCCAATTGTAAAAAAGGCATT
The DNA here is from genome assembly GCA_029219925.1 of Clostridiales bacterium. Taxonomy (GTDB): domain Bacteria; phylum Bacillota; class Clostridia; order UBA1381; family UBA1381; genus UBA1738. The sequence continues at coordinate 1,531 of JAQXUJ010000186.1, forward strand.
GAAATCCGACGGCATTTTTATAACGTCAGGCATTATCGAGGACAGGATTGTCGATGTGAAAGCGGCTTTGGATAAAAACGGATTTACAATTTTGTCGGAACATCAAAGTGCGGATTGGGCTGAATTTAAATGTAAATTATCAGAGTGAAGGAATGTTACATGTCAAAATTTTTTATACCGAGAGAAAATATAGAAGACGGAAGGCTGTATATCCGTGGAGGAGATGTAAGCCATATTACCAGAGTTTTAAGGCACAATATCGGTGATGAAATTGTTTGCTGCGACGGAATGGGCAATGATTATAAGGTAAAGCTGTCGCATGTTGACAAGAATCAGATAATATGCGATATTATAGAACATAAGAAATCCGATACCGAATCCGATTTAAGGGTTATTCTTATTCAAGGAGTGCCAAAAGCGGCTAAAATGGACTACATAATTCAAAAGACAACCGAACTGGGCATTTCCGAAATATATCCTTGCGAGCTTTCTCGGTGCGTCGCAAAGATAAACGACGCAAAAAAAACAGAGCGATGGCAAAAAATCGCTCGGGAGGCAGCAAAACAGTCCGGAAGGGGAATTATACCCGTTATTCATGAGCCTATAAAGATTGATAAGGCTATTGATATATTAAAAAAATCCGACGTTGCCTTCGTACCCTATGAGTGTGCAGAGGGTAGCTACCTAAAACCTGTTTTGCATGCTGCCGGTTCACCTGGCACAGCCGCATTCTTAATTGGGCCGGAGGGCGGTTTTGACAAGCAGGAAATCAATAAAATTTCCGAGTCCGGCATACCCGTAATATCCCTTGGAAATCGTATTTTGAGGACGGAAACGGCAGGCGAGGCGGTTCTTTCAATGGTTATGTATGAAATCGGAGATATAAACGGTTAAATTTAATCCGGGTATCGCTCAATATCGGGCGATACCTTAGTTATATAAAGAAAGGCAGATACATGGACAAATTTGAACTTGTTTCGGAATTTCAGATGTCCGGCGACCAGCCGCAGGCTGTCGAAAAGCTCGTGGACGGTGTTAAAAGCGGGATGAAATTCCAGACCCTTATGGGTGTAACAGGGTCGGGCAAAACCTTTACAATGGCAAATATCATTGCAAGGGTAAATAAACCAACTCTCATTCTTGCCCATAACAAAACTCTTGCTGCACAGTTATGCAGCGAATTTAAGGAGTTTTTTCCTAATAATGCTGTTGAATTTTTTGTCAGCTATTACGACTATTATCAGCCGGAGGCATATATTGCTTCCTCTGACACCTATATTGAAAAGGATTCGTCGATTAATGATGAAATAGACGAGCTGCGCCACAGTGCCACCTTTGCGCTGTTTGAAAGAAAAGACGTAATTATTGTTTCAAGCGTTTCCTGCATATACGGACTGGGCGACCCTGAGGATTATCAAAACTTGATGCTGTCCCTTCGTGTTGGAATGGAGAAGGATAGGGACGAAATCCTGAAAAAACTTGTGGACATGCAGTATGAACGCAATGACATAAATTTTATCAGAAACAAATTCAGGGTTCATGGTGATGTTTTGGAGATTTTTCCATCAAATAACGGGGAACGAGCTATAAGAGTGGAATTTTTCGGCGACGAAATAGACAAAATATGTGAGATTGACGTTATAACAGGGGAAATTGTCGGTGTACGCAATCACGTTGTTATCTCTCCGGCGTCACATTACGTCACGACAAACGAGAAGATGCAGATTGCTATTGGCGCAATCTTGGATGAGCTTAGGGAGCGTATAAAGTTTTTTAAGGACAATAACATGCTCATTGAGGCACAGCGTATTGAAGAACGAACGATGTATGACGTTGAAATGCTTCAGGAAATCGGCTTTTGCCAGGGAATAGAAAATTATTCCAGACTAATAAGCGGACGTGCCCCAGGCTCTGCGCCATACACACTCCTTGATTATTTTCCGGACGATTTTCTCATGTTTATCGATGAATCACATGTGACTGTATCCCAGGTACGCGCCATGTATAACGGCGACCATGCCAGAAAGGAGTCACTTGTACGATACGGCTTCCGTCTGCCGTCAGCGTTTGACAACCGGCCGCTTAAATTTGATGAATTTGAAGAACGTATTAATCAGGTCATTTTTACTTCCGCTACACCCGGAGATTATGAAAAGGAACATTCCGATACGGTTGCCGAGCAGCTGATTCGTCCTACTGGACTTTTAGACCCTGAAATTATAATTCGTCCCATTGAACATCAAATTGACGATTTGATT
>JAQXUJ010000187.1 GCA_029219925.1 Clostridiales bacterium
TCCCTTGTTGCTCCGCCGCCCTGTGCGGTTTCTGCCCACGTTGCTCCTCCGTCCGCACTGTAGCGAATATGTGCATATGCGGTTGAAGAAGTAAGATTAAGCTTGAAGCTTTCCATATCATCATAAACGAAAGCTCGATAGTAATATTGCGTGCTGCTTACGCCTGTACCGGAGGTAAGCTCGCCGTTTTCATCGGTTTTCTGCATTGTTCCCTCGGCAATGCCGTTGTATGTTGTAGCCGACAGGGCTCTTCCGTTGGGAACGAATACTATACCGTTTGACTTAACAGCCTTTGTTGTATCACGCGGTCTTGATACATTAAAGGTGTATACTGTCTTGTTTTCCGCATTATTTTTGTCGGTCAGAGTAATAGTCAAAACAGAATCGTCAAACGGTTGATTTGCAAGCGTTGTAATTCTGCCGCTGTTTACGGCAATGCTCCGCTTTTCGCCGTTTACGTCGGTATATTCCGCAACGGCTGTATATTTTTCCGTATCATAATGTGTTGTTGATTGAAGTGCCAGGCTGCCGGCAGAATAACTTTTCAACGGTAAATCATATGTAAGTGTTGTCGGAGAAAAGGTTTCATTCTTTATCCACGCTCCTGATTTTAAAGCCGTTGTTGAAAATTCGAGACTCTCAAAATAAGGAGTTTCTTCACTTTGAACAACAGCTTCATTAATGCTTTCAATAGTGCTTGTTGCTCTGCCTTCCTCAGTATATGCCGACACAGAAGCCATGCTCAAAATCGTCGCAACGGATAAAAGCAGGCTCAAAAATCGTTTTGATTTCATTTTAATTCAGTCCTTTCGTTATTTTCTTCTTTTCGCTCATTTGCTCCATCATATTAACCCATGAAACAATCCTATTAAATATTTCTGATTTTTTGTTATGGGCGGAAGCTGTTTCTTACTCCGGGAGCATTCCGAAATCTTCATCTTTAGTTATTACACCTCCTGATTTTACCGAGGCAAATAAAAAAGCCGCGGTAATTTTTAAAAAAATACCACAGCTGAGTTTTTCTGTGATGAATCACAATTTGCAAGCGACAAAACAAAGCCCTCTCCATAAATTCGTTCGACGAAGTTATACTAAGCGCAGACAAAAACACTATCCCTATGCAAATGTGCACTTACGGGATAATATCAAAGCAGGTCTTGTGACTCGCTCCGTATAAGATTATCTGATAATCTCACATTTCTATACTCTGCCTTCTCAGTTTCCCAATGACCGGCTTTCACCGACGAGCATAAAAACTTCGGACGCATACACCGACAGTCCTTCGCTGGGGATTCTCACCCCATTCCCTTTTCACCGACTACACCTTGACAATCTCTGCCCTTTACAGCATAATCGACACTTTGTGTGATAATATTAATTTTTTTCATTATACCACATTTTACCGCGCAAATCAATAAACAAAACAAATAAAAAATTTATAAAAAACAAATAATTTTTTTATTCAGAAAATTGCCTCACTACTCCTTCTTCTGATTACGAACATATTCCGAATTATCCTTGCAGGTATCCTTATTTTCAACAATCAACACCAATGCATCTTTGCTGACCTTAATATTATGCCAAATACCCTTTCGTACATTATATATTTTGCCGGTTTCCATTTCTGTACATTCTGCATTTTCACCAAGTAAAAGCGAGGCGCTGCCTTGCAGCAGAACAAAAACTTCATCCGTTTCCAAATGACGCTCAAGATATGTTATATCATCAAATTTTTCCGCATAGCGCAGATATGCAACTCTCCAGCCGTCAAAACAATGCTTAACCTCATATCCGTCTTTTTCAGGACTGTAAATATCAATTTCCATATTAATCCTCCATTCCGCCGCCGTGCGGCGGCATAAATCCGGCGTAAAAAAGAAGCAAGCAGATTACCGCTTTGCAGCGAGCGGTGCTGTACAAGTGTACCGCTCCGACCAAAAAGCGGTAAGATGCGCAGCTTATTTTCACGTTAGTTCTCCGGCTCTAAAATATCTACACTATCAGACGGTATTGTTTTCCCAAACATCTCAACAGCTTCATCAGAATCATTCCATACAGTCATAATACATTTACCGTTAAGACGGTATTCGGCAGCCTTCACTCCTTCGGGTATCGAAACGGATGGCATATTTAATGCCCCTTCTGTGAAAAATTCAAGATATTTTTTGCGGAAATCTATTAATTTTTTTACATATGCGGCATACTCCGGCACAATGTTTACAGATTCAGCCCTTCCGCGGTATATGGAAACATCAAATATTAATCCAAAGGTAAATGCATAATTTAAATCACGTTTCCATCCCTCCCTTTCATCGTGCAGAAATCTGTTTGAAATCAAAACATCCGGAAAGGTATACTTGAAAACATAAGGATATGCGTCCTCTGAAAAATTCTGTCCGAATCCGCAGCCATGTACAAAATCCACTTCTTCGGAAATCCTGTCAATTGTCCATTCCGTCCCGAAATATTGGTCATTGCCTAAAATTTTCTTCATCTCTTTAATCGTTTTAAGCCTAAATTCCGGGTCTAAGTCAATTCGTCTGCCATGCTCGTGGGTGTCGTCAAAGCAGAAATTAAAACAACATCCCAACTGGTCAAAGAATGTTCCGTTTGAGCCAAGTGACAAATGTTTCTTTTCGATTTCCAGCAGCTTTTCACGCCATTTCTCGGTTCCATGGCAGCCGGTTGCAAAGGTCTTATGACCGTATCTCAATAAAGTACCGTTGTTTGAAAACTTATAAAACTCTCTGTATTCGTTTCGTTCAATATCTTTAACTGTATATTTTATACCTTCGTTTTTATAGTAATCGGTAGAAGCGTCTATCAGATGCCCGTTTGCATACAATACTACAATACCGCCCATCTCATTAATTTCTTCAATTGCCTTTTTGAGCATATCCCCACCGCCCAAATCGGGATCCGGCTCATAATTGGGATAACCGTTATCCATTCCTTCCTTCCACCACGCAAAGAGCAAAATCATATTAATACCGTATTCGGCACCCTCTTTGTATATTCTCGGCAGGTCATTATAGGTATGAAAAATTTCACCGTATTGGTGCTTCAAAATAACTCTCTGCCACCCCATGATTTGTTTTGCACCATTCTTTCTTACCGGATGATGCCATTCATTGTCAGCCCATGTACGATAAAAATCAGCTCCGTTTCTCCAGTCGCCATCAAAGCCGGCAAGCACAAAATTGTCATATAAAATTTTTTCGCCGGGATTGACTGCCGGATATGATGAAATTGTATATATTACATATTTATCATCAGACTCTCTCGGTTCTGTACCGATTGCAAAGGAACATCGCCGCCATATTTCAGAATGCCAGCCCATGTACAGATATTTTCCTCCGCTTTGTATTCCGAACCAAGGCATTGACATTTGTCCGGGATATGAATAAATGCTCCATATATTCTTATAATCAGCCGCCATATATTCCGTGTGAGCAGATTTTACACTATCGTGCGGATTTTTAATACTCCTTCCAAGTCCTTCGGGAACAATAAGCTCATCACATTCAGAGTTTTCATTTATTTTTTCAAATTCAAAAAACGGATACTGCAGCTCATTTATACGCACATCTCCGTTATTTTCCATGTCCGCCGAAAAATATAATGCACCGTTTCTTTGTATTATTTTCAGCACCAGTTTTATGTTATGTACACTTCCGTCCTCGGCAATCAGCCCGGAATATGAAATAGTTGTTTCATTACCGACGGTTGTTACATCAGGAGCTTTTTGCCGGTGCGAATATACGCCAAGCTCATTATTCATGCCGCTTTTACAGTAATCCAGATGCATTCTCCAAAAGTCGCCGTTTTCACGAAGCTTTAAAGCAAAGTCCTCTATAGAAAGAGTGGGATTGCCTCTAGATTCAAAGCTTGTTTTCTTTAACACACATATCACCTCTATAATTTTTTATATTTTTATAATATAAAATTATTTATTTAAAATCAATGGACAAATCAAGATATTTTTTGTATTATTTTAACCATGCTTTATTGACATTGTCCATGCTTAATGATATGATATGAATTATACAATAATTTTTAATAAGAAGGTATTATATGTATTCTTTAGATGTATCGGAAAGGATTTCCTGCTCCATGTTCGGAAGAATGAGACAAACCAACGGCTGGAAATCAAAATCTCCCAGGTCAATCGACAAAAACCTTTTTGTTTTTATGATTGAAGGGAATGCTCTGTTTAGAATAGAAGAACTTAACTATGACATGAAAGCCGGAGATATACTGATTATCCCGGCAAAAACAGTATATTTCGCAAATACGGAAAGCTCATGTGAATATTTCTTTTTTCATTTTTCCGGAGAAATAAAAAAGACCGATTCTATGCCAACTTTCAGCATACCTAATAATTCTTTTTCATTTGTCTTACCGGAGCGTACACATAACCATATTTTTTTCAATCTAAAAACAAGTGATAAAACATCATTTGATAAAATATATACATCCATTATTAATTGCTTGGAATATCGGTCATATTCAACCTACTCCGGCAGATTACTTATTGACACAGAATTTTTTAAAATAATGCTGATGCTGGGAGAGCTTATGGAAAAAATGCATAATCGTATGCCGACGGTACTTGAAAAAATGATAATATATATCAAAAAAAATCTTACAAAGCCGATAAGTTTATCCGATGTCAGCTCTCAATGTTCTATATCAGCCCCATATGCTGCTCGTCTTTTTAAAAAATACTTGAATATGACTGCAACAGAATATATTAACGGCGAAAAATTATATTATGCATGCGAGCTTATTAAAAACACGAGTATGAACATGAGTGAAATAGCCAATTATTTGGGATATTGTGATGTGTTTTATTTCTCCAAATTATTCAAAAGAAAATTTGG
>JAQXUJ010000188.1 GCA_029219925.1 Clostridiales bacterium
AGCTGCGATGGCGGTGTTGTACTTCATTTTTTCGTAATCATCGCTGACCTTTTTAATTGTCTTGTGGATACTTTTTTCCATGTCGGCGGAATATCCCTCGTCGTCATTTACCATAGGCTGAAGATTCCAAACTCTTTCCAGGAATTTATAGCAGCCCTTAAGCCCCTTTTCCGACCATGGTGTAGACTGGTCGAAGGCGCCAATGAACATTTCAAAGGTACGAACTGCGTCAGCGCCGTAATCGTTTACAACCTCATCAGGATTTACGACATTCCCGCGGGATTTGGACATTTTTTCGCCGTTTTCACCGAGAATCATGCCGTGAGATGTACGTTTCCGATATGGCTCCTTTGTCGGCACAACGCCGATATCGTAAAGGAATTTATGCCAGAACCGTGAGTAAAGAAGGTGCAGGGTAGTATGCTCCATACCGCCGTTGTACCAATCCACCGGAGACCAGTATTCGAGTGCTTCCTTGGAGGCGAGAGCCTCGTCGTTGTGGGGGTCCATATAACGCAGGAAATACCAGCTTGACCCTGCCCATTGGGGCATGGTATCGGTTTCTCGGACGGCATGTCCGCCGCAGTGCGGACAGGTGGTATTAATCCAGTCGGTAGCCTTAGCAAGAGGCGATTCTCCGTTTTCGCCCGGTTCAAAGGTTTCAAGCTCGGGCAGCTTAAGGGGCAGCTCGCTTTCGGGAATAGGCACCCAGCCGCATTTCTCACAGTAAACCAGCGGAATAGGCTCGCCCCAGTAGCGCTGGCGTGAGAATACCCAGTCACGGAGCTTAAAGTTTACCTTGCGCTTGCCTATGCCCTTTTCCTCAAGATATTGCAGCATTGCCGGAATTGCTTCCTTAACCTTCATGCCGTTCAAGAATCCGGAATTTACCATAGTGCCGCTGGCGACATCGGTATAGGGTGCCTCCTGCACGTTTTCACCGCCGCCCACAACCTCAATAATGGGAAGGTTGAATTTTTTAGCGAAAGCCCAGTCGCGGTCATCATGAGCGGGAACGGCCATAATAGCGCCGGTGCCGTAGGTCACAAGCACGTAATCCGAGATAAATATCGGAATTTCCTTACCGGTCACGGGATTAATTGCGTTTACGCCCTTAAGCTGAGCGCCGGTTTTGTCCTTGGCAAGCTCGGTACGTTCAAACTCCGATTTTTTCGCAGCCTCGGCAATATACGCCTTAACCTCGTCGGGGTTTTCAAGAGAAGGCAGCAGCTTTTCCACCAGCTCATGCTCGGGTGATAGAACCATATAGGTTGCGCCGAAAAGGGTATCGCACCTTGTGGTATAAACTACAACATCATCGCCGGAGGTCAGGCGGAAGGTAACCTCCGCACCCTCGCTTCTGCCAATCCAGTTTTTCTGCTGGGTTTTAACACGGTCGATAAACTCAAGCTCGTCCAAATCGTCAATAAGGCGCTGAGCGTAGTCGGTAATCTTTAGCATCCACTGGCTTTTTCTTTTCTGCACGACCTCGCTGCCGCAGCGCTCGCACACGCCGTTTACGACCTCCTCATTGGACAGTCCCACCTTACAGCCCGTACACCAGTTAATGGGCATTTCCTGCTTGTAAGCAAGTCCCTTTTTAAAGAGCTGAAGGAAAATCCACTGAGTCCATTTATAGTAGGAGGGGTCGGTGGTATTGACCTCTCTTGACCAGTCAAAGGAGAAGCCCAGCATTTTCAGCTGTCTCCTGAAGTTATCAATATTCTTTTCGGTAACGATTTTAGGATGAATTTTATTTTTAATCGCATAATTTTCGGTTGGCAGACCGAAGGCGTCCCAGCCGATGGGATAAAGGACGTTGTAGCCCTGCATTCTGCGCTTTCTGGCAAGAATATCGAGGGCGGTGTAGCTTCTGGGGTGACCCACATGCAAGCCCTGGCCCGAGGGATAGGGGAACTCGATTAGAGCGTAATATTTCTCTTTATCGCTGCCGTTTTCGGCATGGAAACAGCCGGCATCCTCCCATCTGTCCTGCCATTTTTTCTCAATTCTTTTGTAGTCGTAGTGTTCCATCATTATTTCTCCTCTATGTCAATTTCAATTTTTTCTGCGTCATTCCAAAGATGCTCAAGGGCATAAAATCCCCGTGTTTCCCTGTCCATTATGTGTACGATAATATCGTCGAAGTCCATTAAAATCCAGTTTCCGCCACGGTATCCCTCCACATGGAGCGGTGATATTCCGACTTCCTTCATTTTTTCCTCCACCTCATCGGCGCAGGCGCGGACCTGCACTCCGGAGCCGCAGGAGCAGATTATGAAATAATCGCCCAGTGAAGTCAGCTTTGAAATATTCAGAACATCGATGTCGGAGGCTCTTTTGTCGTCAAGAGCTTTAACGATAATTTTCAGTCTGTCCATCTATATTAATCCTTTCTAAAATCATATTTATCCAAACTATATAATACTACATTTTTTACAAAATGTCCATAGAATATGATAAATTTTTATCTTTTTACCAAAAAAAGAAAGCCACCTCCGGATGGAAGTGACTTTCCGACAAAAATCTATTCAATTGTGCGGACTTCGCTCAGCGGTCTTGATGTATTTCTGTCCCAGATGATCATTTTTCCCGGCGTTTCCGTCCTGTTAACATAAATTGTACCCGAAATGATGGGTTCCTGTATGAACGCTGCGGGAACACATCCCGTCATCCGGTTTCCGTCATAAGATACTAAAAACATATCAGCCGGTGCTGCGGTAGCCTCGGTAGCGAAATACTCGATTACGTCACCACCCAGTGAACTGTTATTGTACTTTTCTCCGGCAAGCAGTCCGTAGGATTTAAGACCGTAAGATTGATATACGTTAGATAAATTTGAGTAGTACTTTCTCGCAAGATTTCCTTCATCATTAAGTCCGAAGAAAGACGTAAGGGTAATCTTGTATCTGCCGTTTTCGTAACAGATATTTCCGTAATATGCGCCGGCATTATACTCCCGCCCGTTCTTGGTGTATTTAAAGTCGCCGTTAAAGATCTGTCCCGACTCATAGCTTGTGTCGGTGCATACAATGGGCTCGGGACCGTAGTATATCCATTTTGAGACATCGCCCCGTCCGGTATCGCTGATAATCCCTCTGTTATTAAACAGCTGGGTTGAGCATAGGAAGTAATTATGCGTACCCTGATAGCTTTCCATCTCATTTCCGTTTCCATCCAAAAATACCGGGTCGTTCCAGGTTTCATCGATATGATACCACTTGCCGCCGATTTTCACGCAGTTCCATATGTGATCTATTTCATCGCTTATGCACATGCCGGTTTTAATCAAATCCTCATCGGTGCCGAGCTTGGTTTTAAGACGGCTGTTCAGCTCGTCGTAAATCATGTTCAGCGCGAGAACATTTCCCTGACAAACAGCGTTTTTATTCACCAGCGCCCCGTAGGGTGTAAATATTACAAACTCTTTGTCAGTCGGATCCTTTTTACTTTTAAAGACCTTCAGTTCATCATAAGCGTATTTGTTCTCATATACGAATGCGTCATGAATAACCAAAAGCTTGCCGGCAATATCGGTGTCGGGCACATCATCGGCAAAGGCAAGGAAATGTTCAATCCTTTCCTGCATCTTTGAAGTATATTCATCATGCTCATCCGTTGTTGTCAGATAACGGGGATATATCGTCTCTACAGTTCCCTCTGGTGGGTAATATTCACATGCCGTAATAGCAAGATACTGAGGGAAGGTAAGTGCCGCACGCCGATATTCTGCGAAAAACACCGACGTAAAATCATCAACCGACATATTAAAGTCTGAAACATCTATCTCAGAAACATGATTCTTTATACCTGCGCACATAAGGGCATAAAATTTCTCTCTTGAATTTTCGACAGTCTGTGCCGAATTATAGGTACTTGAAACGGTAGCATGAAGCCTTTCTGATTCAGGAATCCCGGTAGCTATGCAGGGTGACACACCGCCTTCCGGCAAAACGGGCAGCGTCAGCTCCTCGGCATAAGCCGCATAGCAGCAGCACATAGCCGTAATCAGTACGGCAAATACGGTTACAAAGCCTCTTTTGTACATAATATTCTCCATTCCGCCGCGCTATTACGGCAAATTTTTTCAAAGTCGAACATGAATTTCATATGCGTGAAACTCAAATCATTCCCTTAACCAGCTTATAGATGCGTTCCAAAGCGTCGGTTACGGCAAATTTTTTCACATTTCTGCTCATATCGGCAAGACGCTCCTTATCCAGCGTCATTTCAATGATTTTATCATATAAAATGTCCGGTGTCAATATATCCTCGGTAATAACAACACATGCGTTGCTTTTTTCCAGTTCCCGCGCGTTCTGCTCCTGATGATTCCGCACCACGTTGGGCGACGGAATAAGAATTGACGGCTTGGCAAGAGCCGCAATTTCCGAAACGGTAATAGCGCCCGCCCGGGAAACGACAACATCCGCCGCAGCCATGGCGGCGCTCATATTATTAATGTAAGGAACGACCTTGATATCGTCGGAAAGAGCAATACCCTCCTCCTTAAGCCGTTTTGAATATTCGGCGAAATTGCGGTCGCCGGTGCCGAAAAGCACGCTGATTTCATTATCACGAACCAGTTTTTTAAGTACGCCCAGCATGGTTTCGTTTATCTTCCCTGCTCCCAGGCTGCCGCCGAAAACAAGAACAAAGGGCTTATCCGAAAGTCCCAGCTCCGCCCGTGCCGATGCCTTGTCAGCGCGCAGAATTTCGCTGCGGATGGGGTTTCCGGTAAGTACGCATTTTTCGGGACGGGTCATATGCTCCTTTGTTTCCTCAAAGCTCACGGCAACGTAATTAACATATTTTTCTGCGCCCTTAACCGTAAGCCCGGGATATACGTTCTGTTCATGAATAATCGAAGGTATTCCCTCCTTGTGTGCGGCAATGCTGACCGGACCGGAAACATATCCGCCGGTGCAAACCACGGCGTCAGGCTTAAAGTCCCGGATAATTTTCCGGCAATCACGCTCCGATTTTTCCAGCTTCCACAGCACCGCAATATTTTTTAAAAGGTGCCTGCGGTCGAATCCCTGTATATCAATATATTTTATTGCATATCCGGCGGCGGGAACGAGCTTTTTTTCAAGTCCGTGCTCCGTTCCGATGAACAGTGCCTCAAAATTTTCCTCCCGCTCCTTCATATAGTCCGCAACCGACAGCGCCGGGTTGATATGTCCGGCTGTGCCGCCTCCGGCAAATAGAATTTTCATATAATTATTCCTTTCCGACAGCATTTTTTGCAGACTGTCTTGAAACGCTTAATACAACGCCCATTTCCATAAGCAGAATCATAATCGCCGTACCGCCGTAGCTGAAAAAGGGCAGCGGCACACCGGTATTAGGTATGGTGGACGTAACGACGGCGATGTTCAGGAGCGTCTGCACCGCCACCTGCGCCATAATACCGACCACGACAATGGTGCCGAAGGTGTCGGGAGCCTCAAGGGCAATCCTTATACCGCGCATAATCAGTCCGGCGAATAAGCATATAATAAACGCTGCGCCGATAAGCCCCAGCTCCTCGCAGACAATAGCAAAGATGAAGTCATTGTAAGGCTCGGGCAGGTAGGAGAATTTCTGTACGCTCTGTCCCAGACCCTTGCCGAAAATTCCGCCCGAGCCGATTGCGTAAAGGGACTGTATTACCTGGTATCCCGTAGACTGGCGGTCACCCGTCAAAGGGTCGTTCATGAAATTTATAACTCGGGCCCAGCGTACCGGATTAAGGCGCAGGAATAAGAGTCCGCATGCGCCGAGAGCGGCTCCGCCGCCGAAGATAATTTTTATATTTGCGCCGGCGGCAATCATTATACAAAGCGCAATGGCACAGAGCACCACCGTGCCGCTCACATGGGTTTCCAGCATCATCAGTGCCGCAATAACTATCATCCATGCTCCGAACTGGAACAGCCCCTTAACCTTTGTAATATCGTATCTTTTATCCTCAATCAGTGCCGCGAAAAACATGGAAATTGCCAGCTTGGTAAGCTCGGACGGCTGAAACTCGAATGCCACAAGGTTAATCCAGCGCCGTGAGCCGTTATGGCTTACGCCTATTCCGGGCAGAAATACCATCGTAAGCAGAACGATACAAAACAGCATTAAAGGCACAGCAAATTTTTTCAGTTTCTTATAATTCATTTTAGAAATCATCAGCATAAGTCCGGCGCCCACGGCAGCGAACCCAAACTGTCTGATAAAGAAATAGTAGCTTTTTGAAAATTTTACATCCGCCGTAGGAGCGGAGGCGGAAAGAAGCATAATAAGTCCGAAGACGGTAAGCACACCCACAAGCAACAAAAATGTGGTGTCAATTTCGCCCTTAGCGCCGTCAAAAACAAACAAATCCCGGATAAATCCCTGTTTTTTTACGCTTGTTTTTTTCGCAGCCGCACTGCGGGAGCTGACCCTTTTCCGTGTTTTTCTCACTGCCCTGCCTCCGGCGGAATTTTTCACAGGTGTTTTTGCTCCGGACACCCTTTCATACCTTACGGAGCTGTTCCCTGCGGCGGCTCCGTTTGCGGGAGTCACCGAAGCATATTCCTTCGCCCTTACCGAGCTACCACGCCCCGCCGTTCCTGACGGACGTTCCGACTGTCTGCGGCCTTTTGCCGTGCTTTTTTTCTTTTGTGAAACACCCTTTGGGTGAACAGTCCTGACCATAGCTATAATCGATAACTCCTTTCAAAGGCTCATAGCGGGAAATCGGTATCTGCCCGAAACACGGGCAAATCGTCCGAAATCCCTCCATGGCGTTAAATTCCCAGACATGGCGTCACGCTCCACAGAGCGATAACGCACAGAATAACGGTTACTGCGGTGAATACCGCCACAATTTTTCTTTCCTTCCAGCCGCACATTTCAAAATGATGATGTATCGGCGCCATCTTGAAAATACGTTTACCCGTAAGCTTAAAGCTTGCCACCTGCATAATAACCGACAGAGTTTCAAACAGATAGACAAAACCGGCAATAATCAAAATCAGCGGCATTTTAAGTCCAACCGCCAGAACCGAGATACAGCCGCCCAAAAACAGCGAGCCGGTATCGCCCATAAAGACCTTGGCGGGGTAGTGATTGAATATGAGAAATGCCAGACAGCCTCCTAACAGCGCCATGGAAAAATACAGAGCCACACTGCTCTCTGCGAGAACGGCACAGACGCCGAAAAACAGCGCCACCACACAGGTTATGCTTGCCGCCAGTCCGTCCAGACCGTCGGTGAGATTAACGGCGTTCACCGTGCCGCATACCACGAACAGCGTGAATACAATGTAAAGCCACCAGGGCAGTACAAGCGTTTTGCTGACAAAGGGAACAATAATATGTGTGTCAAGATTTCCCGTTTCCTTAAGCACAATGATATAGATAACAGCAAGAATTGCCTGAAGGGCAAATTTTTGTTTTGCAGTAAGTCCGAGATTGCGCTTTTTTACCACCTTAATATAGTCGTCAATAAATCCGATAAGTCCGAAACCGCAGGAAATAACAAGCATCATCAAGAGAGTTATATCAAATTTTATTATCAGACGCACCGTCATTGCCGCGATAACACCGGCAATAAAGATCATACCGCCCATGGTAGGAGTTCCTGCCTTTTTTTTATGCCAGTTGGGACCTATTTCAAGAATTTGCTGACCGAATTTAAGCTTTGCAAGCCAAGGGATTACAACCGGGCCTAAAACCGCCGCAACCGCAAAGGAAATAATAAGCGGCAGGAAACAGCTCCACAGCGTGCCTGCCGTCTGCTCCGTCATATTAATAAACCATTCCATATGAAAGTTAATCCTCCGTTCCTCCGCCCCTGCGGCGGTAATAATCGTAATGTTAAATCTCCGCTTCGCAGCAATACTGCCGCATGCAGTTCGACTTCACTGCCTTCTCCGCAATGCGGAAAAAGATAAAAGCAGGTAACCGTTTTGCAGCGAGGGTGCTGTACGTCTGTACCGCACTGAACAAAAATCGGCGATTTTTTCGCTTTCTCCTCATTCTCCGTAACGCGGAAAAAGATGCAAGCAAAATTCCGTTTTGCAGCGAGGGTGCTGTACGTTTTCACCGTACTGAACAAAAATCAGTGAGATGCGCAGCATATTTTTTTGACTTCACCACATTCTCCGTAACGCGGAAAAAGATGCAAGCAGATTACCGTTTTGCAGTGAAGGTGCTGTACGCTTTCACCGTACTGAACAAAAATCGGCGAGTGCAACGCATATTTTTTCGCTTTCTCCTCATTCTCCGTAATGCGGAAAAGATGCAAGCAGATTGCCGTTTTGCAGCGAGGGTGCTGTACGTCTGTACCGCCCCGAGCGAAAAGCGGTGAGATGCGTAGCATATTTTTTTGCGTTACCTTTGCTCAATTGACTGAACAATATATTCAAAGTGCATGCCACGGGACGCTTTAACCAAAACTGCGTCGCCTTCCGACAGAAATTCGCCGAGAAAAGCCGTTGCTTCGTCGATGGTATTAAAGCTGTGGATATCTCCGACGCCGGCAAAGTCCGCACCTTTTGCGATATACCGTGAGTTTTCGCCCACGGTTACAAGAACATCAATGTCGCTCATTGAGAGTCCCACCTGATACAGCTCCTTTTCGGCGAATCCGCCTATTTCCAGCACATCGCCGAGGACAGCCACCTTACGTTCCGCTCTGATGTCGCCCAGAACCTTTAATGCGGCGCGCATTGAATCGGGCGACGCATTATAGCAATCATTTATAATGGTAATACCGCCGTATTTTTTAATTTCCATGCGCATATCGGTAAGCTGAAATTCACGGATACCGTCGATAATATCCTCCATGGAAATACCGTAATTTCTGCCCACGGCAATGGCGGCAAGAGCATTGTAAACGTTATGCACGCCGGGAATTCTCACATATACCTCATAAGACGTCCCGTCGGCTTTTACGGTAAATTTCGTGCCGTCAATACCGAGATTATCAATATTTTCGGCAACCAGGTCACACTCCTTATTCTCAATGCCGTAGGTGACGGTGCGGCACTTATCGCAGCCACGGCGCAAAAATTTGTCGTCGCCGTTAAGCACGAGCAAATTATCCTTTCCGAAAAAATCGCAAATCTGCATTTTTGATTTGTAAATATTCTCCTGTGAGCCGAGATTTTCTATATGCGACATACCGATATTTGTAATCACCGCAGTATCGGGCTTAGCAATTTCGGCAAGACGATGAATCTCACCCATATGTGACATCCCCATCTCGACAACCGCCATTTCGTGCTTGTGTTCAAGCCGGAAAATGGTCAGAGGAAGACCGATGTCATTATTAAAATTGCCCTGAGTTTTCAAGGTGTTGTACTGCATGGCAAGAACGGCGGAAATCATATCCTTCGTGGTAGTCTTGCCCACGCTGCCGGTAACAGCAACGGTGGGAAGGCTGTATTTTTCCTTATAATACCGGGCAATATCCCCAAGAGCCGTACGGGTATCGTCAACACGGACGATATTTTTCCCCGGCACTGCGGGAATATCCCTGTGGGTAATGACTGCGCCGGCGCCCTTTTCAAAAGCCGCATCGATATAATCATGCCCGTCGTTGTTATCTCCCAAAATCGGCACGAACAGCATATTAGCGCCTGCTCTTCGGGAATCTGTCGTAATTTCTGAAATTTCGAAATCGCCCGTACCGCATATAAGACTGCCGCCGGTTGCCTTCAAAATATCATTAACATTCAATCTCTGCATAATACTCTCCCATTTTGCCGCATTGAAGCGGCACCAACTCAAAACCGTGAAAATAAGCAATCGTATTGCCGACCCTCTGAGGCGGCACAACGTCCTTGTCAACCGATAATCGGCTGCCCGTTTTCACGTCACTCTCCCAAAAAATCCTTTACAACTTCTCTTTCATCAAAATGTGTTTTTTCCTTGCCGATAATCTGATAGGTTTCCTGACCCTTGCCCAAAAGAAGGACAATATCGTCCTTCTCCGCAACGGAAAGGGCATAACCGATAGCCTCACGGCGGTTTACAATTACCTTGTAATTCCCGTCCTTTATGCCGGCAGTAATGTCTTCAATGATTGCCTCCGGGTTTTCGGTGCGGGGATTATCGGAGGTTATAACCGCCAGATCCGCCAACCGGGCTCCCATTTCGCCCATAATGGGGCGCTTCGTTTTGTCACGGTCGCCGCCGCAGCCGAACACGGCAATACTGCGTCCCTTTTTGAAGGAGTTGACCGTTGTCAACACATTTTCCAAGCCGTCCGGCGTGTGAGCGTAGTCGATAATAACCGAATAATCGGTATTGGTCGGAACACGCTCCAGGCGCCCTTTGACGCCCTTTTCACGTCCCAGTCCTTCTATAACCGTTTGGGGTGCGATTCCCAAAGACAGTGCGGTGCCCATGGCGCACAGCGCGTTATATACGCTGAACATGCCCGAAATTCCAAGACGTATGGGGTATTCTCCGCCGTCGAATACGGCGGTAAATCTAACGCCGCCGGAATCTATTTCAATCTTCTCCGCCTTAATATCACAGTTTTCCGTCCCGACGCTGACCGTCCGACACGGTGCCTCCCTAAGCAGTCTTGCTCCGTATTCATCATCGGTATTTATAATGCCTACCTCAGATATATCGAAGAGTTTTTTCTTAGCAAGATAGTAATTTTCCATTGTTTTGTGATAATCCAAATGGTCACGGGTGAGGTTGGTAAATACCCCCGCCGCATATGAAAGTCCGTAAACCCTGTGCAAATCAAGGGCATGGGAGGAAACCTCCATAACAACGTATTCTGCGCCCATTTCCAGCATTTTTGCAAAAATACGGCGCAGTTCCAAAGAATTTGGAGTCGTGGGCGTAGAGGATTTAATTCCTACGTCGGTATTTCCGACCAAAATCTCATTTGTTCCGATAATACCCACCTTTTTCCCGGCGGTTTCCAAAATCATCTTAATTAAGTAGCTGACCGTTGTCTTTCCGTTTGTTCCGGTAATGCCCACCAGCTTAAGCCTTTTTTCCGGCTCGCCGTAGAACCTTGCCGCCAGCTGTGCCATGGCAATGCGTGTGTCGCCGTAAATGACGGTGGGCACATCTGTTTCCACACCATGCTGCGCAACAATGACCGCCGCACCGTTTGCCGCCGCTGCGGAAGCGAAATCATGCCCGTCGCGTTCCAATCCGCATATGCAGATAAATGCATATCCGGGCTGTACCTCACGGGAATCTATTGTTATGCCCTTAATGTCGGTGTCCTCTCCCGACCATTTTTCACCAAATAATTCACTTGCTAACATATGATAACCTCCGACCTTAATTACAAATAAATGAAAACACATTTCATGACGGCGGATAAAAC